>JAUMYC010000345.1 GCA_030528845.1 Eubacteriales bacterium | reverse complement strand
CTGCGAAAACCGTCACTGCTACGATATCGCGCGGCAGGGATATGTGAACTTCGTGCCCGGGCAGAAGGAAAACTTCTACAAAAAGGAGCTCTTTGAATGCCGGGCGAAGGTCTTTGAGGCGGGCGTGTATGCGCCTGTTATCGACGCGCTGACGGACGCCGTCGACAAGCATGTGCGCGGGGACTGTCCCGTGCTGGTGGACGCCGGATGCGGCGAGGGATACTACACGAAATCCGTCTGCCCCGGCAGGACGATGACGCGCATCGGCTTTGACCTTTCCAGAGACGCCGTGCGTCTGGCGGCGAGGGGGCAGAAGGACGCGTCGTTCTTTGCCGCGGATTTAAAGCGCATTCCGCTTCGTGACGGCTGCGCCGACGTGCTGCTGGATATCTTTACGCCGGCGGATTATGCAGAGTTCCGGCGGATTCTAAAGCCGGGCGGGCTGGTGATCAAGCTGGCTCCGCGCAGCGGCTATCTGCGCGAACTGCGCGAGGCGGCGGGCAGCCTGCTTCGCAGGCAGACGTACGACGGCGGCGACGTGGCGCGCTACGTACATGAAAAGATGCATGTGATCGCCGAGGAGGCGATTACCTATACGATGGACGTGCCGCAGGAACTGGCGCGGCAGCTGGCGGGCATGACGCCGATGCTGGCGGGCGTTGATCCGGATGCGCTCGATCTTTCGGGCGTGACGCGCATCACCATCGATGAAACGATGTATATCGGTACATTCCAATCAACGGAGGAAAGCATATGAACAAGCTCTTTTTCAGAAACGATTACGGCGAGGGCGCGCATCCGCTGGTGCTTGAGAAGCTGACGCAGACGAACCTTGAGCATACCTGCGGCTACGGTCTTGACGCATACAGCGGGAAGGCGGCGGATCTGATCCGCGAAAAATGCGGCAAACCGAACGCCGCCGTGCATATGATGGTCGGCGGCACGAGCGCGAACATGGTCTCCCTGTCGGCGTTCATGCGCCCCTACGAGGCGGCGATCGCGGCAGAGACGGGTCACATCAACGTGCATGAGACCGGCACCGTTGAGGGCAGCGGACACAAGGTCTGCATTGCCGCGTCCAAAGACGGCAAGGTGCTGCCCGAGGGCGTTCGCGCGGTCTGCGCCGCGCATACGGACGAGCACATGGTGCATCCGCGCGTGGTCTACATCAGCCAGCCGACGGAGATCGGCACGGTGTATTCCCTTGAGGAGCTGCGCGCGCTGCGCGCGGTCTGCGACGAGCTGGACCTCATTCTCTACGCGGACGGCGCACGCCTTGGCAGCGCGCTCATGGCGGGCGAGGCGACGGCGACGCTCAAGGATATGGCGGCGCTGACGGACGCTTTCTATATCGGCGGCACGAAGAACGGCCTGTTCTTCGGCGAAGCGCTGGTGATCGTCAACGAGAATCTGCAGAAGGACTTCCGCTTCATGATCAAGAACCGCGGCGGCATGATCGCCAAGGGCCGTCTGTGCGGCGTGATGTTCCTTGCTGCGTTTGAAAACGACGATTACTTCGCCTGGGCGAAGCACGCCAACGAGATGGCGGACATCGTGCGCGCGGGTATGGAGGAAGCCGGCATTGCGCAGTACATCAGGACGACGACCAATCAGGTCTTCCCGGTGATCACGCGCGAGCAGGAAGCGAAACTCGCGGAAACCGTCGAGTTTGAGCACTGGGGCGACGTGGACGACACGCATGTGGCGATCCGCTTTGTGACCAGCTGGGCGACGACCGAGGAAGACGCCCGCGCGCTGGCCGGTGTGATGGAGGCGCTGTAAAGCGTGGCGAGGGAAGAAAGATCGCACGTAAGAAAGCGCAGGCGGGGCTGCCTTGGCGGCTGCCTGACGAAAATTCTGCTGCTTCTGGGACTCTGTGCGGTGCTGTTTGTGGGCGCGTGCGTGCTGGGCGTTGTGAAAAGCGATCCGGAAACCGGCGCGCCGTCGCTGTCGCTTGACGGCGCGGGGCTGGGCGGCGTAAACCTTGAAAGCCTTAAAGAGATGGAGCTTCCGGATCTGGGCGGCCGTGAG
>JAUMYC010000344.1 GCA_030528845.1 Eubacteriales bacterium | reverse complement strand
GGGTTTGGGGGGTGCGCCCCCAAGGAGGAATGCGATGATCTATCTGGATAATGCGGCGACAAGCTGGCCAAAGCCGAGATGCACGATCGGCGCGATGGCTGCGGCGCTTGAGGAGAGCGGCGCGAATCCCGGCAGAGCGGGGCATAGCCTTTCTCTGGCGGCGGGAAGGATCGTGGAAGGATGCCGCGAAGCGATCGCGCAGATGCTCGGTGAGCGCGACGCCTCGCGCGTGGTCTTTGCGCTCAATGCGACCGATGCGCTGAATATGGCGATCCATGGCACGCTGCGCACGGGCGATCATGCGGTTGCGACGCTGCTGGAGCATAATTCCGTGCTGCGTCCGCTGTCTGAACTCTCGCGCGCGGGCGTGATCGCGCTGACGATCGTGCCGCCGGATGCGCAGGGCAGGATCTGCGCGCAGGATATCGAGCGCGCGATGACGCCGCGGACGAGGCTCGTCGTGATGACGCATATGTCCAATGTGCTGGGCGCTGCGCAGGACGTCGCGGCGGTCGGACGCGTGTGCAGACGCAGGGGCGCTATGCTGCTGGTCGACTGCGCGCAGACGGCGGGACATCTGCCGCTGACGCCCGGGGCATGGGGCGCGTCGATGGCGGCGATGGCGGGGCATAAGGGACTGCTGGGGCCGCACGGCACGGGCGCGCTGTGGATCGCGCCGGGGATCAGCGTTGCGCCGCTGCGGCAGGGCGGAACCGGCTCGTCTTCGGAGAGCATGCTCCAGCCGCGCGTGATGCCTGATTGTCTGGAATCCGGTACGCTCAATCTGCCGGGCATCGCGGGGCTGCATGCGGGCATGCGCTATGCGCTTTCCGTGATGCGCGAAACGCACGAGCGGACGGTTTTACTGTGCGACCTTCTGCGCGCGGAACTGCTGAATCTGCCGGATGTGCGCGTGTATACGCCTGCGGGCGCGTCGCTGGTCAGCTTCAATATCGGCGGCGTTTCCTCGCAGGCGGCGGCGGACGCGCTTGACCGCGAGGGGATCGCCGTGCGCGGCGGGCTGCACTGCGCGCCGGGAACGCATCGCTTCCTCGGCACGCTTACAACCGGCGCCGTGCGCGTGAGTCCCGGGTGTATGAATACGCGGGAGGATGTGATGGCGCTGGTTAAATGTGCAGCAAAACTTGCAAGCTTTCAGTAGGATTATCCGTGTTAGATAACGAATAATTGGTTACATTCGAAATAAAGCGAAAATTATGTAAAGAAAAATGCAGGAAAATGGTCGGATGAATTCAAATCGGACTTGCCTTTAGCGCGGCAGCTTGGTATAATAAACGGGTACGGATGAAACCCGCCTTGTGCGGAGAAACAGGAGATGCGATCATGAGCGAGTCGTTTGCCAACCGCCTGATAATTGCCGCGCCGGAAAAGGCTGCGGTCAAACTCGGAGGGATTCTTTCTTCTGCGGGCATTGCGGCGGACGCCGTGTACCATAGCGGCGAAGAGGCGCTGCGTGCGCTTGACGGGCAGGCTGCGCTGCTGCTGACGACGTATCAGCTTTCGGATATGGAGGGCGCGCAGCTGACGGAGAATATCCCGGAAGGCTGCGAGGCGATGATGATCGTTCCCGGCGACTACGCCGCAGAGGAAGGCCGTGCGCTGCTGCTGCGCAATCCGCTTACGCCGGATGCGCTGGTGCAGGCGGTTTCCCGGCGGCTGTTTGTGGAGCTGGAAGCCTCAGGCCGCCATGCCCACGTGACGAAGGAGCAGGCGCAGATGCTTTTTGGCCACAGCCTGACCCCCGCCCGTCCCCTTTCCCAGCCGGGGCAGTTCCTGGCGCAGGAACGGGTGAAGGTTTTGGGGCCGAAGGGTGAATTCCGGGAGGTGGCGGTGCTGGGGCCGGAGCGAAAGCAAGGGCAGGTGGAGCTGTCCCTGTCGGATGCCAGAGTGCTGGGGCTTTCTCTGCCGGTTCGGCTCTCCGGCGACATTCAGGGAAGCCCCGGAGTAGTCCTGGAGGGCAGCCGGGGACGGGTGACGCTGGATTCCGGTGCCATCGCGGCGAAGCGGCATGT
>JAUMYC010000004.1 GCA_030528845.1 Eubacteriales bacterium | reverse complement strand
CCCCTCCGGACCTCCCCCGGGCTTACTGCGTATAGAAAAAAACGAGCTCCTTTCCGGAACAAAAACCGACAGGAGCTCGTTTTTTTGCGTCAGTAGATGATGACTGTCGTGTGCGCTTCGCAGTTTTCCCAGATCCACTTCGCGTCCTCGACCTTCAGGCGCACGCAACCGTGCGAGGCGCGCTTGCCCAGATTGTTCAGCGAAGAGCGGACGAGGGTGTCCGGGTCGTTGTCGTTGAAGAGCACGGAATGGAAGAGGATATCGCCGTGGATGTAGTAGGCGTATTGCGCCCAAGTATCGAATTTCTTGAAATAATGCCAGCGGGCGGCGCGGCCCGTGTTGGTGAAGGTGCCCAGCGGGGTCGGCGTTGCCTTTTTGCCGGTGGAGCAGATCATCGTGCGCACGAGCTCGGTGTATTCGTCGTTTTCGTCGTAGGTATAGGCGTACACGCGCTGCTTGTCCACGTCGATCTCCAGCTGATAGGTGCGCATGCCCTTGCGGCAGTCGTCCGAGAACATTTTCGCGATGGTCTGCACATCGCACCTGCCCGTCGGCTCCAGCCCGTTGCGCTCCTGAAAGGATTCCACGGCGGACTGCGTGTTCTTGCCGTAGATGGCGTCGGCCTTGGTGAAGAGGTATTCCAGAGAATAGAGCCGGCGCTGCACGCGGCGCACCTCGTCGCTCCAGTCGTCGAGCTTGAGCGTGCCGATCATGGAGACGGTGTCCTGCGTGGAGAGGTATTCCATCAGAAGCGAATCCATCACGCCGTTGGCGATGATGTCGTAGGGGTCTTCCCCGTTGTAGACGAAGGCTTCGCCGGTGACGACCAGAGGCTCGCTCGTGCTCTGTGCGGAGGGAGATTTTTTGCCGGTAGTGTCCGTGCCTTCGTCCTCGAGCGGCAGGCCCATGCCCAGCGTGGCCTCCAGCGCCGCGTTTTTATGCGTGCCGAGCATCACGCCTTTTTTCTGCAGATAGACCTGCGCGTTGCGCACGGCCGCCTCCGTCGCCGGGCCGTAGGAGCCGTCCGCCTTGGAGGCTTCCATAAAGCCGAGGCGCATCAAAAGCTCCTGCGCCTGCACGACGTTTGCGCCCTTGTCGCCGGGGGCGCAGGCGGGATAACGCGCATAGGGCGCGTTTGCGTCAAAGAGCATGGCCTGCGTGTCCATGTCGGCGATGCCGTCCTCCGCCATGCCCACGGCGTATTGGAACGCGCGCACGGCGGTGCGGGTCTGGCTGCCGTAGGTGCCGTCGCGCTCGCCGGCCAGATAGCCCAGCATGCTCAGCCGGTTCTGCAGGCGCAGCACCTCGCCGTTGGCGTCGCCCAGACGCAGCTCCTGCCAGACGCAGCCGTCCTCCACGGCGAAGAGCTCCTCCAACACGGCGACGTCTGCGACGCCGTCGACGGGGATGGTCTTGGGCGGGGCGGGAGCCTGCCCGGAAAGCGCCGCGGCCATGGCCTGCGATTCGCTCTTGTCGTTGAGATAGGTCTCGAATTCGAGCACGGCCGCCTCGGTCGCCTCGTCATAGACGCCGGTGGGCTCGCCGTAGAGATAGCCCAGCACGCTGAGCCGGCGCTGCAGAGAGACCACGGCGTCGCCGCTCTCGCCCGGGTGCAGATCGCCGCCGATGATGATCGCGTGCCGGCCCGGCACCGGGCCGAGGGTAGAGGTCTGCCCGGCCTGCGCCGAAGCGCACAGGCACGCGGCGATCAGAAGAAAGATCAGTAGTTTCTTAGGGCGCAAGTGTGCGTACCCTCCTTTGGTGATGGTGGTTTTCGTTGTGCGCGGCGGAAGGGCGCGCCCGCACGCCTTATTCCTCCGGCGTGATGGACGCGAGCATATCCCAGATGCGCTGCAGGTCTTCCTGGCTGTAGTAGCGCAGGATCAGCCTGCCTTTTTTTTCGTCGCCGTCGAGCTCGGCCTTGGTGCCGAATGCGCGGCGCGCCATGTTTTCCAGCTGCGAAAACTCCGCCGGGCGCGGCCTTTCGGGCTTGGCGGGCTTTTCCTCGGGCGCATTCTGCGCCGCGCAGATCTTTTCCATCTGGCGCACGGACCAGCCCTGCGCCGCGGCGAGGTTGGCCAGACGGATCTGCGCCAGACGGTCGTTCAGCCCGGCGAGAGCGCGCGCATGGCCCGCGCTGAGCCGTCCCTCGGCCAGCATGTTCAGAATTTCCTCCGGCAGCCCCAGCAGCCGCAGCAGATTGGCCACGGCGGGCCTGCTCTTGCCCAGGCGCTCGGCGACGGCCTCCTGCGTGTAGCCGCATTGCTCCATCAGCGCGCGCACGCCGCGGGCCTCTTCCACGGGGTTGAGGTCGTCCCGCTGCAGGTTTTCGATCAGCGCGGCTTCAAAGCGCTCGCTCTTTTGCATGTCGCGCACGATGGCGGGGATCTCGCTCAGCCCGGCCATGCGCGCGGCGCGCCAGCGCCTCTCGCCCGCGATGATGCTGTAGCGCCCCTCGTTTTTCTGCACGAGGATGGGCTGCAGCACGCCCACTGAGCGGATGGACGCGGCCAGCTGCTCGAGCGCTTCCTGATCGAAGAGCTTGCGCGGCTGGTCTGCGTTCGGGTCGATGCTTTCTATGGAAAGGCGTTCCACCCTCTCTCCGGCGGCGGTCTCGTCGCCCGGGGCGACGAAATTTTCCGTTTCTCCCAAAAGGGCGCTCAGCCCGCGCCCCAAGCCTGCTTTTTTCGCCATGCTGTTCTTCCGGCCTTCCTTTGTTTTGTCGCCCGCCGCGCGTGCTTTGTTCCCGCCGGGCGCTGGATTATATTCCCCTGATCAGCTCTTTGGCCAGCGCGACATACGCCTGCGCGCCGGGACAGCGCGGGTCGTAGAGGTGGATGGGCTGGCCGTGGCTGGGCGCCTCGCTCAGGCGCACGTTGCGCGGGATGGTCGTCTTGAACAGGTGTTCCTTGAAATAGCGGCGCACCTCCTCGGCCACCTGCTCGCTCAGCCTCGTGCGCGAATCGTACATCGTCAGCACCACGCCTTCGACCTTCAGCGCCGGGTTGAGCCGCTTGCGCACCAGCATCAGCGTGTTCATCAGCTGGCCCACGCCCTCCAGCGCGTAATATTCGCACTGGATCGGCACGAGCATGCTGTCCGCCGCGGTCAGCGCGTTGAGCGTGAGCAGGCTCAGCGAGGGCGGACAGTCGATCAGGATGTAGTCGTAGTCCTCCTTCACGCCCTCAAGCAGCTCGCGCAGGAGATATTCGCGCCGCTCCACGTCGATCAGCTCGATCTCCGCGCCCGAAAGCTCCACCGAGCCGGGGATGGCGAAGAGGTTTTCCGTCTGCGTGGGCACGATCGCCGCCTGCGCCTGCGCGCCCTCTTCCGTGAGCAGCTCGTAGATCGTCGCGGCGTCCTCGTCCATCAGCACGCCCGCGCCGCTGGTCGCGTTGCGCTGCGGGTCGATGTCCACCAGCAGCACCTTTTTGCCCTGCAGCGCAAGGCACGCCGCGAGGTTTACGGCGGTCGTCGTCTTGCCCACGCCGCCCTTCTGGTTCGTCACCGCGATGATCCTGCTCATTTGTAGCTCCTTCGCCTTCGCCCTCGGGCGTCGGTCCCCAATTTTCTCATTCTCTCATTATAGCTTAAATGCGCGGCAGGAACAACCGGAGCGCTGTTAAGATGTAATAGATAATAAAAACATTTGTTGGAAAAGGGCAACAACTTGGGGCGCGCGGGCGTCTTTTTACAATGGCGGCGTTGCGGCGCGGAGCGCGCTCTGCTATACTTCCAGCCGGACCCCGTGCAAGAAAAAGGACGGCGAGAGCGATGAAGATCACCAATGCGCACACCCATATTTTCCCCCATGCCATCGCGGACAAGGCCTCGCGCAGCATCGGTCATTTTTACGACGATATCCCGATGTGGGGCGACGGCTCGCTGGAAACGCTGCGGCAGAACTGCCGGGACTGCGGCATCACCCGCTGCCTGACGCATTCCGTGGCGACGACGCCCGCGCAGGTGAAAAAGATCAACGATTTTATCGCCGCCTCCGTCGCCGCGTCGGAAGGGCTGCTCGTCGGCTTCGCGACCATGCATCCGGATTTTGAAGACATGCCGGGCGAGCTGGACAGGGCGCTGGAAAACGGGCTGGTGGGCGTGAAGCTGCACCCGGACATGCAGGCCTTTGCCATCGACGACCCGCGCGCCATGCGGCTGTATGAGCATATGTGCGCGCGAAAGATGCCCCTCGTCGCGCATACGGGCGATTCCCGCTATGATTTTTCCAACCCGGAGCGTACCGCGCGCGTGTGCCGCGCCTTTCCGGAGATGAAGATCCAGGCCGCGCATCTGGGCGGCTACACCTGCTGGGACAGGGTGATGCAGGAGCTGGGCGGTCTCGGCCTGTATACCGACACTTCCTCTTCCTTCTTCGTCATCGACGACGAGCTCGCCCTGCGGCTCATCCGCTTCTTCGGGGCGGATCACGTCATGTTCGGCTCGGATTATCCCATGTGGAACGCCGCGGACGAGCTGCAGCGCTTCAACGGTCTTGCGCTGAGCGAGGAGGAGCGCAGGCTCATCCTCAACGACACGGCAGACCGTTTCCTCGACCCTCGGGTGCGCTGAGAACGGGGGACAAATGAACGACCTTCCGGCGCCCGGCTGCAAAAAAACGGCCGGGCGCTTTGCTGTCGCGTTCCGCGCTTCGTTTTGCGGGATTTGAAGGAAAACATGACGCGGAAAATGCAAAAATGAAGGAGTTTGCAGCGCAGAGGCGGATTATTGCAGGAAAACGGCAATATCGCCTCATGGAAATATGCCGGATTTTACAAAATTAACATAAAGTTGATGGACGCGGAACGGGCGATGCCATACAATACAACATGCACGGAGAAGATCCGTTTCCTGCAAAATCAGCGGCGGAAGGCCGCTTTGGAAAGGCCCGGTGATGTTTCTTGGCGCTCACGATTTCAAAGAGGACCGCGCGCATCGCTCCGTCCATTACCCTCGGCATCGACGCGAGGGTGAAGGAAATGAAGGCCCTCGGGCTGGACGTCATCGGCTTCGGAGTGGGCGAGCCGGATCTGGGCACGCCGGAATACATCAGACAGGCCGCGCATCACGCCATCGACAACGGCATGACGCGCTATACCCCCGTGGCGGGCACCTTGCAGCTGCGCGAGGAGATATGCCGCAAGCTCGCGCGCGACAACGGCCTGTGGTACACGCCGGATCAGATCATCGTGACCACGGGCGCGAAGCAGGCGCTCTACAACGCCCTCGCGGCCATCATCGACCCCGGCGACGAGGTCATCATCCCCTCGCCGTGCTGGGTCTCCTATCCCGAAATGGTCCGCATGGTGGACGGCGAGCCCGTGACCGTGCAGGGCGACGAGAGCAACGGCTTCCTTGTCGACGCCGAGGCCATGCGCCCGTATATCACCGAAAAGACCAAGGCGATCATGATCAACAGCCCGAACAACCCCAACGGCTGCGTCTGGCCGCGCGAGATGCTCGAGGGCATCGCGGAGCTGGCCAAGGAGCATGATCTGTTCATCATCGCCGACGAGATCTACGAAAAGCTGATCTACGACGGCGACGCGCATGTCTCCGTCGCCTCCGTCAGCCCAGACGCGCAGGAGCGCACCATCCTCGTCAACGGCGTTTCCAAGACCTACGCCATGACGGGCTGGCGCATCGGCTATGCAGCCGCGCCCCGCGCCGTGGCCAAGGCGATGGTCGCCTTTCAGGGCCATTGCACCTCCAACGCCAACTCCATCGCGCAGCATGCCGCGGCCGTCGCGCTGACCAGCGGCGGCAAGTTCGTCGAGCTGATGCGCAGGGAGTATTCCGAGCGCCGCAAGCTCATGCACCAGATGCTCAACGACATCCCCGGCCTCTCCTGCGAGCTGCCCAAGGGCGCGTTCTATATGATGCTCAACCTCAGCGGCGTTCTCGGCCGCAAGTATCTGGGCCGGGAGATCCGCTCTGCGCTGGATTTTGCCGACGCGCTGCTCGAATCCCAGCGCGTTGCCATCGTGCCGGGCAACGCCTTCGGCGCGGACTATCACGCCCGCCTGAGCTATGCCGTCTCCCGCGATTCCATCAACCGGGGCATCGCGCGCATCGCCTCGTTCGTGACCGAACTGGAATGACGCTTCCTCCCGAACAAACGGGAGAGCGATAAAACAGAACCGACAAACGCCTGCGAAGCGGATTCGCGGGCGTTTTTGTTTTTATGCAGGGTTTTTCTGCGCGGGGAGAGCCAAAATATGGACGGAAGGTGTGATTTTTAAAGGAAGCATGTTATAATCTATATTCGGAAAGGAATAATGCATATGAAGATACAACTCAAAGGCTTTTTTCGCAGCCGCACCACGGTCATCGCCTGCGGCTTTCTGGCGCTGATCATGCTGGGCACGGGCCTTCTGATGCTGCCGGTCTCGGCGCGCGAAGGCAGCGCGGGCTTTCTCGACGCGCTCTTCACCGCCGCCTCGGCCACCTGCGTCACCGGGCTGGTCGTGCGCGACACGTTCAGCTATTGGTCGCGCTTTGGACAGGTCGTAATTTTGCTGCTGATCCAGATGGGCGGCCTCGGCGTGATGACCGTGGCCACGCTGATGCTGATGGCGGCGCACAGGCGCATCGGCCTGCGGCAGAAGGAGCTGCTCTCCGAGAGCATGAACGCGCCGCATTTTGGCGGCATCACGGGCGTAGTCAAGGTCTTTCTCGCCGTCACGCTCTGCGTGGAGCTGGCGGGCGCGGCGCTGCTGAGCATCCGCTTCTGCCCGGAGCTGGGCGCGGGAGAGGGGCTGTTCGTTTCGCTGTTCACCGCCGTGAGCGCCTTTTGCAACGGCGGGTTCGATCTCTTCGGCCGCTGGGGAGAGTATTGCTCGCTCGTGCGCTATGCCGCCGACCCGCTCGTTACGCTCACCGTTTCCGCGCTGATCATCATCGGCGGCCTCGGTTTTCTGGTCTGGAACGACCTGCTGAGCCACAGGCTGCGCTTTGCGCGCTATTCGCTGCACAGCAAGATCGTGCTGGTCACGACGGCGGCGCTGCTCGCGGGCGGCACTCTTCTGTTCCTGCTCTTTGAGCGCGATGCCACCGGCGCGCAGTTCGGCCCGGGCGGCAAGATGCTCACGGCGTTTTTTTCCTCCGTCACGGCGAGGACGGCCGGCTTCAATTCCGTAGACACGGCGATGCTCTCCGCCCCCTCGAAGCTGCTGACGATGATCCTCATGTTCATCGGCGGCAGCCCGGGCTCCACCGCCGGCGGCGTGAAGACCACGACGATCTTTACTTTGCTGGTCTATGCCTTTTCCATGACGCGCCTGCGCAGGAACGCCGCCGTGTTCGGCAGGCGCATCGAGGAGGAAGCGCTCGAAAAAGCCGTGGCCGTGGTCATGCTCGGGCTGATCGCCGTGCTGGGAGTCGCCATGGCCATCATGGCGCTGCAGCCGCAGCTGGGCTTTGTCGACGTGCTGTTCGAATGCTTTTCCGCGGCGGGCACCGTGGGCATGACCACCGGCGTTACCCGCGCGCTCAACTCCGCTTCGCGCGTGCTGATCGTGCTGTGCATGTATTGCGGGCGTCTGGGCAGCCTCACCTTTGCCATGGCGCTGGGCGAGCACGCCCTGAAGACCGAGGTGCGCGTGCCGCAGGAGCAGGTCATCATCGGATAAACAAAGAGGAGAGAACAACGATATGGACATGAAATCATTTCTGATCATCGGCATGGGCCGCTTCGGCGGCTATCTGTGCCGCTATCTTGCCGAGCGCGACTGCGAGATCATGATCGTGGACGAGGACGAGGCAAAGGTGGAGGAGCTGATGCATCTGGCCACGACGGCCCGCATCGCCGACTGCCGCCGCCGCGACGTTCTGGAGACCTTCGACGTCGCCGCCTACGACGCGTGTATCGTCTGCATCGGAGAGGATTTTCAGTCCTCTCTGGAGATCACGGATCTTCTGCGGGAGCTGGGCGCGCAGAAGGTCGTGAGCATGGCCTCGAGCGAATCGCAGGCGAGGCTCCTGCGGCGCATCGGCGCGCATCGGATCATCTTCCCGGAAAAGGACACCGCCGAGCGCATGGCCGTCAGCATCGCAGACGACCGCATCTTCGAGTATTTCGAGATGTCCGGCGGCTGCTCCATGTATGAGATCACCGCGCCCCGGCGCTGGCTGGGCCATACCATCGTGGAGATCAACGTGCGCGTGCATCACGGCGTGAACATCGCCGCCGTGCGCCGCAGAAACGGCGAGATCGACGTGCCCGGAGCGGATTACGTCTTTTGCGAGGACGAGCATTTGTGGGTCATCGGCAAGGAGGAGCAGGTGGAAAAGCTGCTGCGCCATGCCTGAGAAAGAGGGGGATCTTATGTCGAAAAAGCTCTTTGCCGCGCTGGCGGTCCTTTTGTGCCTTGCCGCGTGCGCGTGT
The DNA here is from genome assembly GCA_030528845.1 of Eubacteriales bacterium. The sequence goes on along the minus strand of JAUMYC010000004.1, from coordinate 20,109 downwards.
CTGCCGCAGTGCGCCCTCGCGCAGGAGGAGCTGCGCACGGCGGTCGAGTTTGATGAGTTCCGCGCGTTCGTGCCGGAGGGCTCCGGCGTGCGCTTCCGCGGCAAGCTGGCGGCGGACAGGCCCATCAGCAAAGTCGTGGCCGAGTGCTATGAGATGCGCTCGCTGGAAAAGGTGGGCGAGCATATCTGGCAGGCCGAGGAGGGCGCGGAGCCGGTCTATCAGCTCGACCTGTATCCCATGCGCCGCGATCTGTTCCCCTCCAACAAGCCGGGGGATTATCGCGTCGTCATCACCGTGGAGAGCGGGGAGGATTCCGCCGTCGCGCTGGACCGGCGCATCTTTATCGGCGGCGATCAGCTTGCCCCGCGCAATATGAACGAGGACTGCACCTTCGACTGCGAGGAGATGAAGCTGCGCCACTGGTCCGACGGGCGCGTCGTTTCCCGGTGGCAGCCGGGATCGGCAGAGGAGGTCCTGACGGTCACGCTGCCGCAGGGGCGCGCGGCGGAGGGGATCGCCGTGAACTGGTATGAGATCCCCCGGCAGGCGAGCATACGCTGCCTCGACGCCTCCGGCGCGCTTCTCTTGGAGCATGTGATCGACGGGAACACCTTCACGCCGCTGCACGCATGGTATCCCCTGCCGGAGGAAACGGCGAGCGTGCAGGTGAGCATCGCAGGCGGCGAGGCGGCCATCTCCGAGCTGCTGGTCATCGAACAGGACAAGCGCGCTCAGGCTGTGCAGCTTTGGCGCGAGACGGCGGAGAAATGGGACATGATGCTCGTGTCCACGCATCAGGACGACGAGCACCTCTTCTTTGGCGGCATGATCTCGCAGACCGTGGCGCGCGGCAAGGAGATCGGCCTGGTGTACATGGCCGACTGCGGGCGCGACCGCTACACCGAGGCGCTCGACGGGCTCTGGGCGGCGGGCATGGACAATTACCCCGTCTTCATGGGCTATCGCGACAGCCTGACCAAGAGCAAGAGCAGCGCCTATAAGCTCTGGGACGGCGAGGACGCCGTCGTGGGCGCGCTGGTCGAGCAGATCCGCAAATACCGCCCGGAGGTCGTGGTCACGCATGATTTCAACGGCGAATACGAGCACAACCAGCACAAGGTGACGGCGGAATGCGTTACAAAGGCCGTCTTTCTGGCGCACGATCCCTCCTATCAGCCCGAGACGGCCGAGCAGTACGGCGCGTGGACGGTGAAAAAGCTCTATATCCATCTCTATGAGGAGCAGGTGCTCACGCTGGATTGGGACGCGCCCATCGAAGGCTTCGGCGGCATGACCGGCTATGACATCAGCCAGATGTGTTATTCCTTCCATCGCAGCCAGCAGGAGCTCGTGCGCTTCTCGCTCGGCCTGTCCTACGACCCCGAGAGCTTCGGCCTGTACTACACCGTCGTCGGGCTCGATTCCGGCAAGGGAGATCTCTTCGAAAATATCGATTGACAACGGCACAAAAAAGAAGCCCTGCGCGGGCTTCTTTTTTTTACTGCATGCGCGCGCACGGGCGCTTGTATAGCGGCGGAAACCTGCTATAATGGAGGCATATGCGAAGGGCGGCGGCGCGCGTGCGCCGGCCCGAAAGGAGCAAAGAGAAGCCATGTCTATGCCAAGAGCGGAATACCCCCGTCCCCAGTTTGTGCGCAAAGAATGGATGAACCTGAACGGCCAGTGGCAGTTTGAACTCGATCAGGGCGTTTCCGGCGTGGAGCGCAAGGTGTATGAGCAGGGCGCGCTCAGCGGAGAGATCACCGTGCCCTTCTGCCCGGAGAGCCGCCTCTCCGGCCTCGGGCATGTGGATTTCATCAATGCCTGCTGGTACAGGCGCGAGGTGGAGATCCCCGGCGAATGGCTGGAAGGCCGCGTGCTTTTGCATTTCGGCGCGGTCGATTACGAGGCGCGCGTCTATGTGAACGGAAAGGAAGCGGCCCGGCATGAGGGCGGCTACGTCTCCTTCAGCGTGGATATCACCGACTATGCCTGCGCGGGAAAAAATGCGATCGTCGTCTATGCGCGCTCCGACGTGCGCTCCGGCAAGCAGCCCGCCGGCAAGCAGAGCACCTGGTATCACAGCCACGGCTGCTCCTACACCCGCACCACCGGCATCTGGCAGACGGTGTGGATGGAGCCGGTGGCGAAGAACTATCTGCAGAGGATCTTCCTCACGCCGGACACGGCCAACAGGGGCGTGCATGTGCGCGCCGTGCTGGCCGATTACGCCGACGGAACGCAGTTCCGCGCCGAGGCTTCCTATAAAGGCAGGCCCATGGGCGAGGCGCAGGCGCTGGCCTTCGGGCGCGAGGTGCGCGCGTTCGTGCCCGTGGCCGAGGAGCATCTGTGGGAAATAGGCTGCGGAAGGCTCTACGACCTTTGCCTGACCTTCGGCGAGGACCGCGTGCAGGCCTATTTCGGGCTGCGCTCCGTCGCGCTGCAGGGCCCGAATTTCTGCCTGAACGGCAAAAATGTGTTCCAGCGCACGGTGCTCGATCAGGGATTTAACCCCGAGGGCGTGATCACCGCCCCCTCCGACGAGCATCTGAAGAACGATATCGAGCTGAGCATGGCCATGGGCTTTAACGGCGCACGCCTGCATCAGAAGATCTTCGAGCCGCGCTTCCTCTATTGGGCGGACAGGCTGGGCTACATGGTCTGGGGCGAGCACGCCAACTGGTGCCTGCGCACGAACGACGGCGAGGGCCTGCTGCACTTCCTGCCGGAATGGCTCGAGGCCGTGGAGCGGGATTATTCCTCCCCGGCGCTCATCGGCTGGTGCCCCTTCAACGAAACGGACATGGACACCGACCCGCGCGTGCTGCGCACGGCCTATCAGGCCACCAAGGCGCTCGACCCGACCCGCCCGTGCATCGACACGAGCGGCTGGGTACACTGCGGCGACACAGACGTGCAGGATTACCACGATTATACACAGGATGTGGAAGAGTTCCGGGCGAACGTCGCCGTCTATGCCTCCGGCAAAAAGGGCGAGCTCTTCCCCAAGCATCAGAGCGAATTCGGCAAAAAATTCCCCACCTCGCTCAACAAGGGACAGCCCGTGTTCGTCTCCGAATACGGCGGCATCGGCTGGCAGATCGGCCATACGCCGGGCAACTCCTGGGGCTACGGCAACAACCCCACCACCGAGGAGGAGTTCATCGAGCGCTTCCGCGGGCTCACCGCAGCTTGTCTGGAGACGGAAGGCATCATGGGCCTTTGCTACACGCAGCTGACGGACGTCGAGCAGGAGATCAACGGTCTGTATACCTATGAGCGCGTGCCGAAGTTCCCGGCGGAGACGATCCGTGCGATCCTCGAGCAGAAGGCGTGGAACGAGGACTGAACGGAGAGAGAGCGATGCAAAGGGTCATGGTGATCGGCTGCCCCGGAAGCGGAAAGAGCACCTTCGCCCGGGCGCTGCATCGGCTGACGGGCCTTCCGCTGTACTATCTGGACCGGATGAACTGGAACGCGGACAGGACGACGGTGGAGAAGGCCGTCTTCCGCGCGCGGCTGGAGGAAACGGTGCGCAGGCGCGAGTGGATCATCGACGGCAATTACGGCTCGACCATCGAGCTGCGCCTGCGGGCGTGCGACACCGTCTTTTTTCTGGATTACCCGCCGCAGGTCTGTCTCGAAGGCGTGCGGGAGAGGCGCGGCAGGCCGCGCGAGGACATGCCGTGGGCAGAGCGGGAAGGCGAGGAGGACGAAGAATTTCTCGCCTTCATCCGCAATTACGGCGCGCAGAGCCGGCCGAAGGTGCTGGAGCTGCTGGCGCAGTATCCGCATAAGGAGATCCATGTTTTCACCTGCCGGGAGGAGGCGCAGGCGTTTCTCCGGCAGCTGCGGGAAGGCGCTCCCCGCAAAGAGCAATAAAAAAGAAACCGCCCCGTGAACCGTGTTCACAGGGCGGTTTTCTGCTGCTGTGGGGTGTTTTCCAAGGGGAGACAGAGCGTGAAGCGCGTGCCGAGCCCCTCGCGGGAGAGCACCTCGAAGTAGCCGCCGTGGCTTTGGGCGATCCACCCGGCGATGGAGAGGCCGAGGCCGGAGCCGCCGTTTTCGCGGCTGCGGGCGGCGTCTGCGCGGTAGAAGCGCTCGAAGATATGGCGCATGTCCTTGGGGGCGATGCCGCAGCCGGTGTCCTGCACGACGATGCGCGCCTCCTGCGCGGAGGCGACGGCCTGCAAACGCACCGCGCCGCCCTTGGGCGTGTAGCGCGCCGCGTTTTCCGTCAAAATGCGCACGCATTGCTTGAGCATGGCCGGGTCGCCCGTGACAAAGGCGCTCTCGCAGCGGCCGATCTCCCAAACATGCTCCTTGTCGATCAGCGCCGCGTCGTCGCGCGCCTCCTGAATGATATCGGCTACGTTCACGCGCTTTTGTTCCATGCGGCTGCGGCCCGTGTCTCCGCGCGCGAGGAAGAGCAGCTGTTCCACCAGCTTTTTCATATAGTCCGATTCGCTTGCGATGGCCTCGATGCCCTCCTCGAGCACCTTCGGATCCTCCTTGCCCCAGCGGCGCAGCATGCCCGCGTAGCCCTGGATCACGGCGATGGGCGTGCGCAGCTCGTGCGAGGCGTCGGAGACGAAGCGTGCCTGCTGACGATAGGCATCCTGCATGCGGCTGAGCATGGCGTTGATGGCGTTTTCCAGCCCCTGCAGCTCCGTGTCGCCCGTGCGCAGCTGTTCGCCCGGCGTGATCTTGCCGATGGCCTCCTCCAGCCCGTGCAGGTCCACGGGCTCTTCGGGCCGGGGCGTCTGCGCCTGTATGCGCATGAGCTCGCGCGCGGCCTTCGCCATTTTGTCGATGGGCCGGAGCAGCTCCCGGGCCTTCTTTTTGCCCTGCCTGCTCTGGCTGACGAGCGTGACCGCCTGCAGAACGAGCACAGCGGCGGCGAAGGGCTCGGCTGTTTCCAGAACGGCGGCGAAGGAGACGCTCTGCCAGCCGCCCTCCGGCGCCTGAAAGCGATATTCTTTTGTCTCCCAGACGAGCTCGCGCGGCAGAGCGGGCGTCCATTGATCGCCGCAGACCTGCTGCTCGTGATACAGGGCGAAGATGCCCGCGGCGGCGGCCAACGCGATCAGATCCCAAACGAGGAACGTGAAAAACAGCCGGGCAGCCCATGCCCGGCCGATTTTGTTTGCGATGGATGTCACGCGGAGAAACGGTTCCTGCATAGCGTTGTCCTCATTCCCGGTCGCGGAAGACATAGCCCACTCCGCGCACGGTGTGCAGATATTTTACGCCGAAGCGATCGTCGATCTTGGCGCGCAGATAGCGGATGTATACGTCCACGACGTTCGTCTCGCCCGCATAGTCGTAGCCCCAGACCTTCTCCAAAAGCTTTTCGCGGCTGAGCACGATGTCCCTGTTGGCCATGAGCGCGTGCAGCAGCTCGAATTCGCGGTGGGTCAGCACGACGGCCTCTCCGGCATAGGTGAGCGTGCGCCGGGCCGGGTCGAGCGAGAGCGGGCCGGAGACGAGCGCCTCCTCCTGCGCAGCAGGGGCCGCCGCGCGCCGCCTCGTGGCGACGCGGATGCGCGCGAGCAGCTCTTCGATCTCAAAGGGCTTGGTGATGTAGTCGTCCGCGCCCATGTCCAGCCCCGTGACCTTGTCCATCACGGCGTCGCGCGCGGTGACGAGGATGACGGGGGTCTGCTTTTCGCGGCGCAGGCGGCGCAGCACCTCCATGCCGCTCAGCCCGGGCAGCATCACGTCCAGCAGGATCAGCGCATAATCCTTTTCCAGCGCCATCTCCAGCCCGCTGCGCCCGTCCGCCGCCTTTTCCACGGCGTAGCCCTCGTGAATGAGCTCCAGCTCCACAAAGCGGGCCAGCTTGAGCTCGTCCTCCACCAGCAGGATCGTCCCGCTCATTCGTCCTCGCCTCCGTTTTGCATCATTCGCCCTTCTCTTCCCGTTCGGCGCTGAATTCCGCCTTGACGCTCTCTGCGGCGTCGTTTACCTTGTTGAGCACGCTGTTGACCGATTCCTTGCCCAGCTGCGGGCCGCGGAAGGAATAGCGATAGCCGGTGAACAGGCCGACCAGCAGCAAGATGAGCGTCAGCGGCCAGCTCACGCACAGCAGCAGCACCGCCGCCGTGACGGAGAGCTCCAGCGTGACCTTCTCGCCCTTGCAGGCCACAAAGCTGTTGCGGTTGCCGACCCTGAGCAGGTGCGCCGCCCAGCCCGCCAGCTTTTTCATGTTCTCCCGGAAGGGAGAGGGCTGCGGCTGCTCCTCGTCGGGCTGCTCGGGCGGGGTCTGCGTGGAATGGCTCGAGGAAGCCCGGGTCGTCTTGCCCTCGCGTTCGAGCAGCACGATCGCGTCTAAAAGATCCCAATCGGAGGCCTCCAGCGCCCGCTTGGCCTCCTCATACGTCACGTTCGCCTTTTCGCGCAAAAGCTCTACCATTTCGTAATGCGTCATGTTTTTCATCCTCCTGTGCGGTTGTTGTTCTCTTGAGCACAGGCACAGGATACCGCCTTTCTCTTAAAACAGCCGATGGGTTTTCTTAGAATTTCATTAGAAAGACGCGCGGGCGCCTCAGAAAGAGAGCACGCCCAGATGCTCCAGCAGGATCTTCACGCCCATGAGGATGAGGATCGCGCCGCCGAAGCGCTCGGCGAGGTGTTTGCATTTCGCGCCCACGATGGAGCCGAGCTTCACGCCCACGGCGGAGAAGGCGAAGGTGGTCGCGCCGATGAGCCCCACGGCAGGCGCGATGTCCACGCGCAGGAAGGCGAAGGTCACGCCCACGGCGAGCGCGTCGATGGACGTGGCGACGGCCATGGGCAGCATGGCTTTCGGGCCGAAATCCGCCTGCGAGCAGTCGCATTCGTCCTCGTCCTTGTCAAAGGATTCGCGGATCATGTTCAGGCCGATGAACCCCAGCAGGATAAAGGCGATCCAATGATCCCACTGCAGGATGAAGCGCTCGAAATTGCGCGCCAGCAGAAAGCCGATCAGCGGCATGAGCGCCTGAAAGCCGCCGAAATACAGGCCGGTCACGCCCATGTGCGAAAGGCGCGCCCGCCCGGCGGCAAGGCCCTTGCAGATCGAAACGGCGAAGGCGTCCATGGAAAGACCGACGGCGATGAGGAGCAGTTCGGCAAACGACATAGCGGTTTCCTCCTGAATACGAATGCTTTTAGGCGGCGGGGCGGCCCGCTCCCTCGGAAACGAACCTGCGCCAGCGGCGCACGACCGAAAGACAGAGCAGAGCGCCCAGCAGCGCGATCGCGCACCAGAGCGCGACGGTCGCCTGCCAGCCGCAGGCGTCGGAGAGCAGAGCGATGCCGTAGGTGGAGACGGCGGAGCCGATGTAGGTGCAGGAGTTGATCAGCCCGGAGATGCTCGACACGCAGCCGTAGGGCGCGAAATAAGACGGCACATGGCAGATGAGCAGGAAGTTGATCGCATGCGCGCAGCCGGTGATCACGGCCATGCAGGCGATGGACGCGACGGCGCTGCCCATCAGCGGCAGCATGACCAGCGCGGCGGCGGCGCTCACGCCAAAGAGGAAGAGGGAGGAGAGCGTGTCGTTGGGCACGCGGCGCTGCAGGCGCGCGGCGAGGTCTATGCACACCACGGAGAACACGGGCAGCACGGCCGCGCTGAGCACGGAGGCCGACGCGCCCATATTGGCCGTATCGGCGATGAGCGAGGGCATCCATGTGGTCACGCCGTCGCGCAGCATGCCCTGCATGACGATGGCGAGCATGATCAGCGGCAGGCCGCTGGCCAGCGCGATGGGCGCGATCTTCGTTCGGGAACGGATCGTGAGCCGAACGGGGGCCTGCACGCTGTCGGAGAGGTCTTTCGTCTTGAACCAGAACACCAGCGCGGCCGCCGCGCCCAGCACGGCGGAGAGATAGAAATAGCCCTGCCAGAGGCGGCGCGCGACGAACAGGCTCATCAGCGCGTAGACGGCCATGGTGGCGAAATTGGCGGCGACGGACACGTCGCGGCTGGCCTTGAGATAGCCCTCGGGGGAGAGCGTCTCGGCCATGAGGCGGGTCATGGGCGGCCAGAGCAGGGCCTGAAAGAGGCCGTTTATACACCAGAGCGCGATCATCGCGCCCACGCCCGGGGCAATGGCCACGCCGATGTTGCAGGCTGCCGCGCCCAGCATGCCCGCGGTGATGAGCACGCGCGGGGGGATGCGGTCGCCCAGATAGCCGCTGAGGAACTGGCCCGCGCCGTAGGTGATGAACAGGCCCGTGCAGGCGAGGCCCGCGCTGCTCTGCGAAACGCCCAGCGCGGCGGTGATCTCCACAAGGCCTGCGGCAAAGCCCAGGCGCATGACATAGCTCATGAAATAGGCAAGAGAGCAGATCCTGCCGACTTTGCGCGTGATCGCGTCTTCCATAGCGTGCGTCGTCCTCCTTTGGATCCCGACCCGGGAATGCATTGGATTGTATGCCTTCCCGGGCGCGATGTCAAGCGCGTTCCGGGCAAGAATGGGGGAAGGAATGGACACGGCGGCGCAAGGCGTGGTATAATGTTCGCAGCCCGCTCGGGCGGGCGGAAAAATGCGTGTCCTTATAATAAAAAACGAACACAAGGGAGATGTTGCGCAATGAGCGGAAAGATCAAGGGACTGGCCCATATCGGCGTATTTGTCAAGGACATGGAGACCTCTGTGAAGTTCTATCGCGATACCCTCGGCTTCACCGTGACCGACGTACACAACAACCTCACCTTCTGCAATATCGGCACCTGCCTGATCGAGCTGGTGGAGATCAAGGACTATCAGCCCCGCACCCCCGGCCAGGTGGATCACATCGCCGTGGAAGTGGAAAACATCGAGGAGCTGGTGGCCGAGCTGCGCGCCAAGGGCGTGGAGCTGCCGGAGAAGATCGGCGAAATGCCCACTCTGCTCGGCGGCGTGAAGAACATCTTCTTCGTCGGCCCGGACGGCGAGCGCATCGAGCTGTTTGAGTACACCAACCGCTGAGAGAACGCAAAAGAGCGATGAAAAAGATCCTTGTAACGGGCTTTATGCCCTTTGGCGGGCAGGAGATCAACCCCTCCTGGGAGGCCGTGCGCGAGCTCGACCGGCAGGAGACGGGCGCGTGCGTGCGCCTTGTGCAGCTGCCGGTGGAATGGATCGCGGGGCCTCGGGCGTTGCGCGAGGCCGTCGAAGAATTCAAGCCGGACTGCGCGCTACTCTTTGGACAGGCCGGCGGCCGCGCGAAGGTGAGCCTCGAGCGAGTGGGCTTTAATCTATGCGCCTGCAAGGCGCCGGACAACGCAGGCCTGCTGCGCGAGGGCGAGCCCATCCTCCCCGGAGCGCCGGACGCGCTCGCCGCGACCTACCCCTTCGAGGACATTTTTCAGGCTATCGCCGCTGAGGGCGTCGGCGTGGAATATTCCTACGACGCGGGGCGGTTCATCTGCAATCAGGTGCTTTGGAGCGCGCTGCACATGGCCCGCAGCGAATTCCCCGGCATGCGCGCCGGGTTTATCCATCTGCCCTTTTTGCCCGGGCAGAAGGAAGGCGCGCCCTGCATGCCGCTCGAGGAACAGAAGCGCGCCGCGCTCGCCGCGGTCCGCGCCGCCGCAAGGGAAGATTGAACCGACCGACACGGAGCACAGCCGCCCGGCCCCCAAAAAGGGCCCGGCGGCTTTTTTGTGTTCAGGCGTCGCGGCCCATGGCGCGCGCCTGCTCGAGGTATTCCGGGTGCTTTTTTTCCACGTCGCCGAGGTGCTGTATGCCGTAGCCGCGCAGGATGCCGCGCTCGCGCCAGCCGGAAAAGCGCACCATGGCATGGCGGAACCATGCTTCGATCGGGTCGAAGACGTCCTCGTCGAGGTCCGCTGCGGAGAGCAGCAGCCACGCGTCCTTCTGCCTGTTTTTGGCAAACTGGCAGGCGTACAGCCTGTCGAAGAACGCCTTGGCCTGCGCGGAGATCATGAAGGAATACACGGGCGAGGCCACGGCGATGCCGTCCCATTCTTCGTAACGCTCGTAGACCTTCTGCATGGCGTCGCTGCGGATGCAGCTGAAGCGGTGCTCCGGCTTGAGGCAGCGGTCGCAGCCGATGCAGCCGTGCACGCCGCCGACCGAGATGCATTCGACCTCGTGCCCGGCCTCCTTTGCGCCTTCGATAAACGCCTGCGCGAGCCGCGCGCTGTTGCCCTCGGGGCGTTCGCTGCCGAGGACGACCAAAATCTTCTTTGGCATATTGAGAGCCCTCCTCTGAATCCGTTTTTTTCTTTGGCGACGGCATGTTCGCCGTCGTATGTAGCTTTAAATTGAATTGTATCACATTTGCGGGGGAAAGGACAGCGTTGAGATATTGCGGCAAACATTTTAAGGTTTGCCAAACTATGAGAAAATAACCGTTCTATGCTGCTTTCTTTGCAGGAGCAATGGAAGAAAGACACAAAGAAAGGGTATACTGTCGTCAGAGAACAGAACACAGGATCTCTCTGAAGCAGCGGAGGGGTTTTGCCGATATACCGCATCCCTGCGAAAAGCCCGCTTTGCGAGGCTTTTCGTTGTTTTTGGGGGTTCAAAGGCAGCGGCTTTTCCTGTATACTATAGGCGATGCGCGGGAATGCTCCCGCCGCGGTTCTATTTTTTGCAGATCGGCGCGCGCGGCCCGGCGCTATGGCGGGGTGCGCGCGATATATGTGCGATACAGGGAAGGAGAGCTTGCTTTATGAAGGATTTTCAGTTGTTTTTGCAGGAGGCCTCGCGCGTTGTGCCCTCGCAGAGGCAGATCGAATGGTTCGACACCGAAATGTACGCCTTTGTGCATTTCACGGTGAACCAGTATACCGACCTGGAATGGGGCCTCGGCAACGAGCCGGAATCCGTTTTTGACCCGGTCGAGCTCGACTGCGATCAGTGGGTCGAGGCGGTGAAGGCGGCGGGCTGCCGGGGCATCGTGCTCACGGCCAAGCATCACGACGGCTTCTGCCTCTGGCCGACGAAGACCACCGAGCACTGCGTGCGCAGCAGCCCCTTCCGCGGTGGAAAGGGCGACGTCGTGCGCGAGGTTTCCGAGGCCTGCCGCAGGGGCGGCATCAAGTTCGGCTTTTATCTCTCCCCGTGGGATCGCAACCAGCCCTGCTACGGCACGGATTCCTACAACGATTTTTATAAGGCGCAGCTGACCGAGCTGCTGACCGGGTACGGCGAGATCTTCATGGTCTGGCTCGACGGCGCCTGCGGCGAAGGCCCCAACGGCCGCAAGCAGGTCTACGATTTCGAGGGCTATTTCGAGCTCGTGCGCAAATATCAGCCCGGCGCGTGCATTTTCTATGACAAGGGGCCGGACGTGCGCTGGTGCGGAAACGAGGCCGGCAAGGCGCGGCAGGCGGAATGGGCCGTCGTGCCGGGCGAATTGTGCTCCTATGCCGCCAAGCAGACCGAGGGCGCGCTCGTCCCCGGCGGGCTCGAGGGCATCTACAACGACCGCCCCGATATCGGCGCGCTGTCCACCATCGTGCGCTCGGAGGGGCTCGCCTTCTGCCCGGCAGAGGTCAATATGTCCATCCGCCCCGGCTGGTTCTATCACAAGCAGGAGGAGCCGCATTCGCTCGAGAGGCTGTTCAACACCTATCTGGTCTCCGTGGGCAACAACGCCTGCTTCCATCTCAACGTGCCGCCCATGCCCAACGGCCGCTTTGACGAGCGCGACGTGCAGCGCCTGAAGGAATTGGGCGATAAGATCCGCTCCGAGTTCGGCACGCCGGTAGAAACGGACGTGGAGGTGGAAGAGGACGGCACCGTCGTTTTGCACCTGCCCGGCAAGACCCGCGTGAAATATGTAGAGCTGGCCGAGGACATCCGCTTCGGGCAGCAGGTCGAGACGTTTTCCGTGGGCGGCTGGCTGGAGCGCAAGCAGGCCGTGCAGCTGCATTACCACGGCTTTACCATCGGCCATAAAAAGCTCTGCCCGGTCAATTTTGAGACCGACACGGTGTATGTGAAGGTCACGGCGCACAGGGGCGAGCCGCGGCTGCTGCTGCCCAAGGTCTACGGCGAGGCCATCGAGACGCTCAAGGGCGACGACAAGCCGTGGATCCGCGATTCCGCGCAGGACACCGAAAAGAATCAATAATGCAGGCGGAAAAGGAGGCTGTGCGGCATGTGTACGGCGGCGACCTATCAGACCAAAGACCATTATTTCGGCAGGAATCTGGATCTGGAGTATTCTTATCATGAGGAAGTGACCGTCACTCCGCGCAATTACCCCTTCCGCTTCCGCTGCATGGGTGATATGCCCTCGCATTATGCCATGATCGGCATGGCGACCGTGATCGACGATTATCCGCTCTATTACGAGGCCACCAACGAAAAGGGGCTGTCCGTCGCGGGGCTGAATTTCGTGGGCAATACCGTGTATTTTCCGCCCGAGGAGGGCAAGGAAAACCTCGCGCAGTTCGAGCTCATCCCATATCTGCTCGGGCGCTGCGCTGACCTTGCGCAGGCGAGAGAGCTGCTCGGCCGCATCAACATGACCGATATCCGCTTCAGCGAGCAGTTCCCGCCCTCCTCGCTGCATTGGCTCATTTCCGACCGCAGCGGGTCGATCGTGGCGGAATCCGTCGCCGAGGGGCTCAAGGTGTACGAAAACCCCGTGGGCGTGCTCACGAACAACCCGCCCTTCCCGATGCAGCTGTTCAACCTGAACAATTACCGCGCGCTCTCGCCCTCCACTCCGCAGGACACCTTCGCGCCCGGCGTTTCGCTGCAGCGCTATTCCAACGGCATGGGCGGCATGGGCCTGCCCGGAGATTTTTCCTCCATGTCCCGCTTCGTGCGCGCGGCGTTTGTGAAGCTGAATTCCCTCTCCGGCGAGGGCGAATCCGAGAGCGTGAGCCAGTTTTTCCATATCCTCGGCTCCGTCGCGCAGTATCGCGGCAGCGTGCACATCCATGATGGGAAATTCGAGATCACCGAATACTCCTGCTGCTGCAACACCGACAAAGGCCTGTACTATTACACCACCTACGAAAACAGCCGCATTTCCTGCGTCGACATGCACAAGGAAGACCTCGACGGCAGGGCGCTCTCCCGCTTCCCGCTCGTGCGCGGCCAGCAGTTCCTCTTTCAGAACTGAACGAGGCCGCTCTCCCCGCGGGGCTTGACAGGGCCGAGCCGGATGTGCTATTGTTATGCATACGCGCCCGGCAGAAGCCGGCAAAAGGGGTCATTTGTTTATAGCAAAAACGTATGCCATGAAGGCATTTGCACGGCGCAGCCGTGTCTCTTCACGGCATACTTTTTTATGCCCGCATCGCACAGAAAAACGGAGGAAACACAAATGGAAAACAGGGATACCATCCGCAAACTCGTCTTTTCGGCGCTCTTTCTCGCGCTCGGCCTGCTCTTGCCGTTTCTGACCGGTCAGATCCCGCAGATCGGCTCCAAGCTCAGCCCCATGCACATCCCCGTGCTGCTGTGCGGCTTTGTCTGCGGCTGGAAATGGGGCCTGATCGTCGGCGCGGTGGTGCCGCTGCTGCGCTCGGCGCTCTTCGGCATGCCGCCGATGATGCCCACCGCCGCTGCCATGGCCTTTGAGCTGGCCGCCTACGGCTTTGCCGCGGGCATGCTGTACAAGCTGCTGCCCAAGACGGCCGCCAATGTCTATGCCGCGCTCGTCGGCGCGATGATCGTCGGGCGCATCGTCTGGGGCGCAGCCGCGTTTGCGCTCAACAGCGCCATGGGCGCGCAGTTCGGCTGGCAGGCCTTTGCTGCGGGCGCGGTGCTCAACGCCGTGCCGGGCATCATCCTGCATATCGCCATCATCCCGCCCATCGTGCTCGCGCTGCGCAGGGCCGGCGTGATGAAAAAGGAAGGATAAAAAAACATGATGCGGAACATTCTGCGATCTCATTTTGAACGCTACCCCCTCATGCAGCCGCAGGACGCGGTCAAGCTGTGCTACCAGAGCGAATTCGGCGGCGGGCATATGATCCCCGGCCGGGAACAGGCCCTTGCGCGCCTGCGCGAGGAGATCGCGCAGACCGGGCAGACGGGCAGTCCGCTGCTGGAGCATATCGGCGGATATCAGAGATTGTATCTGAGCGCGCATGAGTTGGGCGGCCTGCGCCCGGAAACGATCGCGGCGCTGTTCTGCTATACGGCAAACCACGCCTGTGGCACGATGCAGGGCTTTGAGGAAAAGCTGGCCGTCCTCGCGCAGCTGGCGCAGGAGGGCCTCGCGCCCTTTTCCGCGCAGGCGCTGGCGGAGTATCTCGAAGGCTATCGCGCGCAGGGATGTCCCGCCGTCAGCCATACGCCCGCGTATCGGCAGCAGTATGCGCCCGCCTATCGCCTTGTGCCGAAGGAAACGGACAGGCTCCTTGGCGTTCTGCGGGCTATCGACGCCGCTCTGGCCGATAAAGGCGAGGCGAGCGTGGCGATCGACGGCATGTGCGGCGGGGGAAAGAGCACTTTTTCCGCCATTCTGGCCGAGGTCTACGACGCGCAGCTGTTCCATATGGACGATTATTTTCTGCCCTTTGCACGCAAGACGCCCGAGAGGCTCGCGCAGCCCGGCGGCAATGTGGATTACGAGCGCTTTTACGAGGAGATCGGCAGCGTCCCGCTGAGCGGGGAGGTCGTCTTCCGCGCCTACGACTGCTCTGCCGGCACGCTCGGAGAAGAAAAGCGGGTCGAGCCCAAAAAGGTGCGCATCGTGGAGGGCAGCTACAGCCTGCACCCCCATTTCGGCGATATTTACGACGTGCGCGCATGGGTGAAGGTCTCCCCGGAGGTACAGAAGGAGCGCATCCTTGCGCGCAACGGTGAGACGATGCTGCGCCGTTTCGTGGAGGAGTGGATCCCCATGGAAAATCATTACGCCGAGGCGTTCTCCATTTTGGAGGACAAAAATTTGATCCTCGTGCCCGGCGAGGGCTGAGCGCGCCCAGACAGATAAACAAAAGAGAGCCTCCCTTTCGGACAAGGGAGGCTCTCTTTTTGCATGTTGCGATCAGTTTTTCTCCAGTGCCCGGATATGCCTGTCGCGCCGGAAAATGAGACAGGTCAGCACGCCGACCCACGCGATGCAGAAGAAAAACAGCGCCGCGCCGGAGCCCTTGCCGCTGCCGAAGAGCGTGCAGAGCAGGCTGCCGGGCTGTGCGAGCGCCATCACGGGCTCGAACACCCGGTCCACCAGATATCCGCCGAGCATATAGCCCACGGGGATGGTGAAAAACTGAAAGGTGTTGCGCGCGGCAAACACGCGCCCCTGCAGCTCCACCGGGATGCGGCTGCGCATGACCACGTCGAGGTTGGCGTTCATCAGCGGGATGCACAGCCAGCCCAGCACGGCGCCGACACACCACACAGGCGTGCTCTTTCCGAAGGCGAGGAAGAAATTCTCCGTGCTCATGGAAAGGAGCAGCGTGTTGCAGATCACGCGCACGCGGCTCTTCGGCGCGGGCAGAGAGGCGGCCAGAAGGCTTCCGGCGACCATCGCCAGCCCCGAGACCGTGTTCACCAGCCCCAGCGCCTTCTCGTCCGCGAGGGAGAGGATCATCGCCGGAAAGGCCGCGTTGTACATCGAGGCGGTCAGGTTGATGGCGGCCAGAAACAGCATCAGGTCGAAGATGCCTCGGTTTTTCCGCAGGAATCGCAGCCCCGTTCTTGCGGAGGCGAGCATGCCCTCCTTCGGCCCGGTCTCGCCCTTCGTCTGCGGGATGCGCACGAAAAACGCCAGCGCGGTAAACGCCGCCGCGAAGGTGAGCAGATCGAAGGCGATCACGGCTTCGATGCCCGCAAAGGCGAGCAGGGCTGTCGCAAGCACGGGCGCGAGGATGTTTATCGCAGAATTGGACAGTGAGCGCAGGCCGCTCACGCGCTGATAGTGCTCCTTGGGCGTGAGCAAGGTCGTCGTCACGTCGCTTGCCGGCTGCTGCAGCGTGTTCATCAGCCCGGAGAGCGCGTTGAGCACATAGAGATGCCCCACCTGCAGAGCATCCGTGCGCAGCAACAGCAGCACGCAAAGCGTGCAGGCCGCCGCAAAGCAGTCGCAGGCCAGCATGATCTTCTTTTTGCTCCATCGGTCGGAAAGCGACCCGGCAAAAATGCTCATGAGCACATAGGGCGCATAGGAGCATACGCTCAAAAGCGCCGTGGTCAGCGCGCTGCCTCTGGCCTGATACGACCAGACGATCAGCGCGAAATTCGTCATCGCGCTGCCCAGCGCCGAGAGCGACTGGGTCAGCCATAAGATCAGAAAATCCCGAAGTTCACCAAAGTATATTGTCTTTTTCATTGTGCTTTGCTCCCTTGTTATTCTGTGCATACAAACCGAGCAAAGCCTTTCGGACGATCGGATTTGTTCGCTCTGCGCAGGCTCGTCCTCAGACTCTGCCCAGAGCTTCATCAATGGCAAGGATCACCGCAAAGCGCCTCCTTTTTTGAGAAAAAATGCAAAGGCGCGTTCAGCGCCGTCTGCTGTAGGTCGTCGCGTAGTCCACGCGGCTCTCGAGCGGCCTGCCTTCGCGCAGCGCGCAGAGGTTGCGGCAGGCCAGGCGGATGATCTTGGAATGGGTGGCGGGCAGGCGATAGCCGCCGGAGATATGCGGCGTGATCACGCAGCGCGGCTCCTTCCAAAGAGGATGATCGGCCGGCAGGGGCTCGGGCGTGGTCACGTCCAGAGACGCGCCCTTCACCTTGCCGCTGCGCAGCGCCTGCAGAAGCGCCTCCTGATCGATGGCGCTTCCGCGGCCCACGTTCACGATGTATACGCCGTCCTTCATCAGGCCGAAGCGCTTTTCGCTGAGCATGCCGATGGTCTCGTTCGTTTCCGGCATGGACAGGCCGATGATGTCGAACTGCGGAAGGATCTCGTCCAGCTTTTCCACCGGATAGACAGCCTCGCAATAGGGGGGCACTTCCGCCGCGCTGCGCCGCACGCCTACGACGCTCGCGCCCAGCGCGTGCATGCGCTCGGCAAAGGCGCTGCCGATGTCGCCCATGCCCAGCGCCAAGACCTTCGAGCCGGAAATGGCGTCCACGAAGCCGTGCGATTCCCACTTGCCTTCGAACTGCTGGTCGCGGTAGAAGGACAGGTTTTTCATCATCATCAGAAGAGAGCCGATCATATGCTCGGAGATGGCGAGGCCGTAGCTGCCCGTCGCGCAGCAGAGCGCGGCCTGCGGCTGCATTTTTTCCAGCGCCGGATACGGGCCCGTGCCCGCGCTGTTGATCTGCAAGAGCCTGAGATTGTTGGCCTCCTTGAGGCATTCCACCGGCGAATTGCCGATGATCACTTCCGCCTGCGCAAGCGCTTCCGCGGGCAGTTCGTTCTGCTCGCAGAAGATCAGTTCGTCCTCGCCCGCAGCCTCATACAGCCATTTTTTGTGCTCCTCGGTCACGGGCATGCATACGATGATCGTCATTTTTTTTATTCTCCTTTTCTGTGGCCGGTCGCGTTGCCGACGAATTCGTCCATGAACCATTCCGCGTGTTTATAGCCCAGCAGATTTACGCTGTCGCCCTTGAAGCAGAGCTTCATGCGCAGCTGGCCGAGATAATCGTCGGCCACGTGTACATGCAGGCCGAGCGTGTCCTCGCTCGTCCAGCCCGCGCTGGCAAAGCAGCGGTAGCCCGTTTCGGCGCGCTGGTCGATCTTCGCGGCGCAATAGCGCTCCGGGAACGCCTGCTGCACATTGCGGCCCAGCCCCAGCTCCAGCGCATGCTCGCCCGTGGCGTTTTCATACTCCCAGAGCACGCTCTCTTCCCGGAAGCTCAGGCGCATTTGCTTCATGCCCATCGGGTTTTCGTTCATGATATAGGTCTTTTTGTCGATCTCCCGTTCCAGCGCGCAGTGCGCATTGCCCGGCGCGTGCGGCAGAGCGACGCTCTCGCTGAACTGTGCAAGGCTCTTTTGCGCCTGTTCGTCCTCGGGCAGGGGCTCGTCGGAGAGATACGGCCAGATCTCGCGCCAGAGCGCGCGGAAGATCTCCAGCCGGTCTGTCTTCTGCAGCTCCTCGTAGCCCGTCGTGACCACCATCAGATCCTTCTCCGGGATGCAGATCGCGTACTGGCCGCCCATGCCGTAGAAGGCGAAGCCGCCGTGCCTTGCCATCCAGAATTGGTATCCGTAGCCGAGCATGGTGTCCATATCGCCGCCGGTGAGGCTGTTGTCGATCTGGCTTGTCGTGGCCTCGCGCATATACTCGCGCGGCAGGATGTATTCGCCCTCGAATTCGCCCATGTGCATGCACAGGCTTGCAAATTTGGCAAAATCGCGCATCGTCATGACCACGCCGCTGCCGCCCCATTCAAAATGGCCGTTTTTGCCCATCGGCGCCTGCACGCAGAAGGCGTCCTTGGAAACGCCGATCCTGTCGAACACGGGACGCAGGATCTCCATAAAATCCTTGCCTGTCGCGCGCTTGAGGATGACGCAGAGCATGGTGGTGCCGCTGGTGCAGTAGTTGAACAGGGTGCCGGGCACGTGCGAGACCTCGTCCGTAAAGAAGGTCTCGATCCAGTCCGCGTCCGCCGGGCTGTAGTTGGAGCCCTTTGTCCAGCAGGAAGCCATGCGCAGCAGGTCGCGCACGGTCATCTGGGCCAGATAGGGGTGTACGTTCTCCGGCAGATAGTCCGGGAAGAAGTCGACGCACTTGCTCTCGAGCGTGAAATAGCCCTGCTCGACGGCCAGGCCGACCGCGACCGCCACGAAGGACTTCGAGCAGGAATACAGCCTGTGCGGGAAATGTTCGTCAAAGGGCTTCCAGTAGGTCTCGTGCAGGCATTTTCCGTGCCGCACGATCATCAGCCCGTGCATGTACAGCTCGTTTTCGGTGATCGCGCGCAGGTATTTTTCGATCGCCGCCGAGGGGATGCCCGCTTGTTCCGGCGTGCATTTGGAGAAGGGGTGCATTTCGCTCATTTTTTTTATTTCCCTCCGTTATCTTGCGTTCAGATGTCGATCAGATCGCTGTAGGAGCCGGGGATGGAATCCGGGATGACCTGCGCGCCGCAGCATTTGGCGTAGAATTCCTGCGGGCCGGTCCAGCCGATGATCGCATAGCGATAGCCCTTTTCGCGCATGGCCACCAGACAGCGCAGCAGCAGCGCGCGTCCGATCCCCTTGCCGCGCATTTCCTCCGCCACGCCCGTCGGGCCGAAGAAATTCGGAAACAGGCCCTCATAGGCCGCAAAGCCGACGATCTTTTTGTCCTTCACGGCCAGATAGCAGCCGCCCTTGAGGATGCCGCTGTCCGCCTCGTTGGCCCAGCCCGTGGTAAAGCGTTCCCGCACAAAGCGGTATACATCGTCGCGGTTGGGGGAGAGCGCCTTTTTGATCACGATGCCCTCCTGCTTCAGCGCGGCCTCCAGCGCATGGTCGATCTCCACGCGCGGGTCATACAGTTTCACCAGCATATCCGCTCCCTGACTCATCTTTGTCCCTCCCTGTGTTTTTCTATACCGACAGTATCGCGCAAATCCGCCGCGCGCGCAATAGGTTTCTCAAAATTCGCTGCGTTTGGCCTGCGTGACGACGCGTTTTTGGCACAGCCGGTATTCCACGGAAAATCTAAAAAAAAGGGGAACGGCGCAAACCGTTCCCCTGTGGATATAATGTTCAGCACACGCCCTGTGCGAGCATGGCCTCGGCCACCTTCACAAAGCCCGCGATGTTCGCGCCGACGACGAAGTTGTCGGTGTAGCCGTATTCCTCGGCTGCGTTCATCACGCTGTTGCAGATGCCGACCATGATGCCGTGCAGCTTTTCGTCCACCTCTTCGAACGTCCAGCTCAGCCTCTGGCTGTTCTGGCTCATTTCCAGAGCGGAGGTAGCAACGCCGCCGGCATTTGCGGCCTTGCCTGGGGCAAAGAGCACGCCGTTTGCCTGCATGTGCGCGACGGCTTCCGGGGTGGAGGGCATGTTCGCGCCCTCGCACACGGCGGTCACGCCGTTGGCCACCAGCGCCTGCGCGCCGTCGAGCCTGAGCTCGTTCTGCGTGGCGCAGGGCAGGGCGATGTCGCACTTGACGGACCAGACGATGCCGTCCTCGTGATATTCGGCCTGCGGATGGTCTGCGATATATTCCTTGATGCGTCCGCGCCGCACTTCCTTGATCTGCTTGACGGCGGCCAGATCGATGCCGTTCGGGTCGTAGAT
>JAUMYC010000343.1 GCA_030528845.1 Eubacteriales bacterium | reverse complement strand
TGCTCGCGCAGGCGCATATCGGAGGGGAGCATATCGCACATGCCCTTGACGGGCGTCTTGATGAACTTCATTTGGTTTTCTTCCTTTCGGCGGGCTTTTCAGCCCGGGCAATTCTGTACTATATTCTCGCTTATTCCTGGTTTTCCTGCATGCGCCGCCATTCCTCGCGGGAAATGAGCACCGTGCGCGGCTTGGTGGGGCCTTCAGCCTCGCCGGCGATGCCCCTGAGCGTCATCTCGTCAACCAGACGGCCCGCTCTGGCGTAGCCCACGCGCAGCCTGCGCTGGAGCATGCTGATAGAGACCTGACCGCTTTCAACCGCCAGTTCAATCGCCTTGGCCAGCATCTCGTCGACCGGCTCCGCGCCGGAGGGCGCGTCGCCCGAGGCGGCCTTTTCCTCCTCGCCGGCGGCGTTCATCTGCTCGATGACGTCCTCGTTGTAGTCGGCCTCATGCTTGCCGCGTACGAAATCGACGATCCTCTGCACCTCGTCATCGGACACGAAGCAGCCCTGCACGCGCGTGGGCTTGCCCGCGCCCTGCAGCGCATAGAGCATGTCGCCGCGGCCCAGCAGCTTCTCCGCGCCGGCGGCGTCGAGGATCGTGCGGCTGTCGATCTGGCTGGAAACCGCAAACGCGATGCGGCTGGGGATGTTCGCCTTGATGACGCCGGTAATGACGTTGACGGACGGGCGCTGCGTGGCGATGACCAGATGGATGCCCGCCGCGCGCGCCAGCTGCGCCAGGCGGCAGATGGAATCCTCCACCTCGCCGGGGGCGACCATCATCAGGTCGGCCAGCTCGTCGATGATGACGATGATCTTGCTCATCGGCTCCTCGTCCGGACCGATCGCATCGTTGTAGCCCTTGATGTTGCGCACGCCCATCGTCTCAAAGCGCTTGTAGCGGTGCTCCATCTCCACCACCGCCCACGACAGCGCCGCCGACGCCTTCTTGGGATCGGTGACGACCGGCACCAGCAGATGCGGAATGCCGTTGTAAACGGAGAGCTCGACGACCTTGGGATCGATAAGGATCAGCCTGACCTCCCTGGGGGAGGCGCGGTAGATGATGGAGTTGATGATCGTGTTGATGCACACGGACTTACCGGAGCCCGTCGCGCCCGCGATGAGCACGTGCGGCATCTTCGCCATATCGGCGATGACCGGCGCGCCGGAGATGCCCTTGCCCAGCGCGACCGCCGTGGGCGACTTTTCGCGCGTCATCTCCCGGCTCTCCAGCACGTCGCGCAGGGAGACCGTCTCGATCTTTTCATTCGGGATCTCGATGCCCACCGCCGGCTTGCCGGGGATCGGCGCCTCGATGCGCACGCCGTCGGAGGCCATGTTCAGCGCGATGTCGTCCACCAGATTCACGATACGCGAGACCTTCACGCCCGGGGCGGGCTTGAGCTCGTAGCGTGTGATCGCCGGCCCGTGCGTCACATGGGTCAGTTCCGCCTGCACGCCGAAGTTATTGAGCGTGGAGAGCAGCTTGCGCGAGTTGGCGTCGATCTTCGCCTTGATGTTGGGATCGTGCGTGCTCGAGCTCTCCTTGAGCAGGTCGATCGGCGGATAAATGTATTCCTCGTTGAGGATCTTGGGGGCCTCGTGCGCGTCCTTGCGGGGCATAACCAGCGGCGTGCCGTCGGCCCGCTCTCCGCGCAGCTGCACGATCGTCTGATCCTTGACCGCGGCCTGCTGCGCCGCAAGCACGTCCTGCACTCTGGGCGCATTCCCCTGCGCTGCGCGCTGCGCCGCGAGAATGGAACGCGAGAGCGGCGTGCTCTCTGCATCGTCCGCGTCGTCTTCCTCTGCCGCCTGCGCGCGCCGCATGGGAGGGCGATACGCCGGAATCTCCGGCTCCTCCTGCGGGACAAAGGGCTCTTCCTCTTCCTGCGGCAGGTATTCATCCTCCTGCGTCGCCTCGTGCATCCCGATCACCGCGTCCGGATTCGCCTTCCAGAAGGGGATATCCGGCTCGTCGACAGGCATGTCATCGATCTGGACGTCGGTCGGCTCATCGTCATAGTCC
>JAUMYC010000342.1 GCA_030528845.1 Eubacteriales bacterium | reverse complement strand
AGAGGTTGCCGATGGTGTCGGTGTATACGCGGCCCGCCTTCCCTTCAAGGATGCTGTTAGCCTCTTTGCGCAGCGCATCCCGCACGGCATGCTCCCAGCCGGACGGTCCGCGCAGCGCCGTAAGCTCCTTTAAAAGCATAGCGTTTCCTCCCAGCCCTTGTGCATATTGGCGACGGCCTGCGCCAACAGATGCGCCTGAGCGCGCATCAGATCCAGAGAGCCCAGCTCCACCGTCGTATGCATGTACTTGATCGGCAGGCTGACGACCACGCAGGGAATGCCCTCGCAGGCGACCTGCACATCCCACGCATCGGTCCACGTGCTGGCAGGCGCCACCTCCGTCATCGTCTTCATGCCCAGTTTTTTCGCCTGATCGGCGATATACGCCGCCAGCTTGGGATGGGTATTGGGTCCGCAGGAAACCGCCGTCACGTCAAGCGGATACGTCTCTCCCTGCGCGCAGCCCTCCATCGTGCCGTGCGTCACATCCAGAATGATCGCCAGATCCGGGCAGATCGTTTCGCTCTGCGTCAGCGCGCCCAGCGAATCAAACTCCTCCCGGGCGGAAAGCACGTAGTATACGTCCGCGTCGCATTGGCAGCGGTCAAGCTCCTTCGCGCAGGCAAGCAGGATCGCCGCGCACGCGCGATCATCAAGCGTCTTGCTGGCCACGCGGCTATTTTCAAGCGCCATCGTCCTGCCGGTAAACTGCACAGGCGTGCCCGGCGGCACAAGCCGCCTGACCGTATCCGCGTCAAGCCCGGTATCGATATACAGATCCTTGGCCTGCGTCACCTCGCCGCGCTGCTGCTCATCCGTCAGATGCGGCGGCACCGCGCCGATCACGCCGTAGAGAGGCCCCTCCTTCGTGAGGATATTGACCTCCTGCGCCGGCAGAATCTGCGCCGCCGCGCCCATGGAGAGAAAGCGGACGCTGCCGTCCTCCTCCACGTCCGTGGTCATCAGGCCCACCTCGTCGATATGCGCGCAGAGCATCACCTTAGGCCCGCCCTTGCCGCGCCTGACGGCGCAGACGCTGTTCATCGCATCGACGTGCACCTCGTCGCAGTACGGCTTAAAAGCCTGCGCAAACGCCCCGGCCGCCGGCGCTTCATAGCCGCTGGTGCCGGGGACGGTGGTGATATGAGCAAGAAAGCTGAGAAAATCCATGGATCTCTCTCCTTTTCAGTCCGTGTTGCCCTCGCCGGAGTAATCAAGCTCCTGGTTTTCGCAGACCGTCTGCGTCGCAGGATTAAAATGCATCTGCTCGTGCGTATCCTCTGCCGCGTAGCTCATCCAGTAGCTGGGCACCTGATGCACATAGCCGCAGATCCTGCAGCGATAATAGAAGACTTCCATAATCGTATATCCCTCCGTCAATCAAATCGCACCGCGAAGAATGGACAAAATCAGCTGGCTGTCAAACATCGGCGCCAGACGCGCGCTTTCAATCAGCTCTTCAATCATCGGCACAGGCGCAATCGCCAGCACGATGGGCACAAGCGCAAAGACGATGAACAGCAGCAGCACGCCGCGCGCAAAGCCGAACAGACCGCCGATCAGCGAATCCAGATGGCGCAGCACCGGAAGCTCAAAGACGTAGCTGATCAGGTGAATGACGATCGTCGCGGCGAGATAGCAGACGAAAAAGCAGCACAGGAAGCTGAGAATGGAGATGGAAACGCTCACAATCGTCTGGCTGAGCAGCTGAGAGATCGTCATCGCGCCGCTGGCGCCGGCCATTTCGGAGATGAACGCCGTCTCAAAGGCCACCGGCAGATTGGCGCTCTGTAGAATCTGCGCGAGCGCGCTCTCAGTGACCTGAGAGACGGAGAGCAGAGCCAGATCCAGATTGCTGATGCGGCTGCCCGCATCGGTATAGTAGATCAGCGTATTGACCAGCGTTTCATTGCCCTTGAGCCATGCGGCCAGATCGCCGCTGACGGCAAAGGACAGCATCGCCGCGCCGATAAGCGCCGCCACGCTTAAAACGCCGCTGATAAATCCCCTGTACATGCCGTAAATCACGCTGAC
>JAUMYC010000104.1:5515-8703 GCA_030528845.1 Eubacteriales bacterium | reverse complement strand
CCAAGACGGACGAGCCCGCCACCGTCCAGCCCAAGGCCGAAGCGCCGGCCCACGCGCCCGCGCAGGAAGCCGCAGGCGAAGAGGAACGCGAGGACAAGCAGCGCGAGAGCCGTCCGAGGCGCGAGCGCGGCGGCCGCCGCCGTTCCGAGCGCCGCAAGCCGGAAAAGACCGAGCCCAAGGCCGAGAGCGAAGCTCCCGCGCCGGTGGTGGAGGCCGCGCCCTTTGTGGCGGCCGATCCGCAGGACTGGTCCGAGGCGGCGCAGCTGGCAGCAGAATTTTTGAAGAACACCACGACCATGATGGGCGTGGAGGTCACGATCGAGCTGAGCGAAGACGAGGACGCCCTGCATGTGCGCATGAGCGGCGACACCCTCGGCGTGCTCATCGGCCGCCGCGGCGAGACGCTCGACGCGCTGCAGTATCTGACCAGCCTGTACGTCAACAAGGGCCGCGAGGGCTATATCCGCGTCTCTCTGGACAGCGAGAACTATCGCGCCAAGCGCGAAGAGGCGCTGCGCAAGCTGGCGCTGCGCATGGCGCAGAGGGCCCGTAAGACCGGCCATCGCGTCGTGCTCGAGCCCATGAACCCCTATGAGCGCCGCATCCTGCACAGCGCGCTGCAGAGCAACCCCTATGTGCAGACCCATTCCGAGGGCGAGGATCCCTATCGCCGCGTGATCATCACGCTCAAGTGATCCCCTTCGCCGACGGGCAAATCGTTTTCATCGCCGGCGTTCCCTGCATCGGGGGCGTCGGCTTTTTTATGAAAGACAGGAATACAGCGGCCGGAAGAGACGGCCCGGAGGGATGAACGATGGCTTCTTCACAAACGATGAAGATCGACATGCACGTCCACACCATGGAAGGCTCGCCCGACGCGAAGCTCCCGGCGCGCGAGCATGTGCGCCTGTATCGGCAGGCCGGGTTCGGCGCGATCGTCATCACGGAACACGTTTGGGAAAACTACCCCGATCTGCCCATGCCGCAGCGCGTCGAGCAATGGACGGCAGGCTACCGCGAGGCCAAGGCCGAGGGCGATGCCGCCGGCCTGAAGGTCTTTTTGGGTGCAGAGGTGCGCCTGTGCCGCTGCGGCGGAGCGGATTGTCTGGTGTACGGGCTGGAGCTGACCGACGTCGCATGGCTGCTCGGCACGCTCGACACGGCGCAGTCCTACGCCGAGCTTTCGCAGGCCGTGCGCGAAAAAGGGTTCTTCTTTGCGCAGGCGCATCCCTTCCGCGTGGGCTATCAACCGCTCGACCCCGCGATCCTCGACGGAGCGGAGGCCTACAACGGAAAGCCACGCGGCAATGAAAACAACAACGAGCTTGCGTTCGCCTTTGCCGCCGAGAACAGGCTGGTCATGATCTCCGGATCGGATGCGCATCAGGCCATAGACGTGGCCCACGGCGGGCTGCAGATCCCCGGCGAGATCGAAACGAGCGCGCAGCTGTGCGCGTGGCTGAAGGCCGGTTCGCTGCGCGAGAGGGAAAATTTCCTGTGCAGCGTGGTTCGGCTGCCCGAAGAGAAGAAGGAGGAAAACCAATGAAGATCGATTTCCATGTGCATACTTCCGAGGTCTCTCCCTGCGGCAAGGTGCCCGCGCGGGAAATGGTGCGCATGTACTGTGAGGCGGGCTATTCCGCCATCGTCGTGACCGACCACCTCTTCCCCAGCCTGCTCAAGAAGAAGCTGAGCAACCCGGAGAAGGCCGAAAAATGGCTGGAAGGCTATCGCATCGCCAAGGAAGAGGGCGAAAAGCTGGGGCTGAAGGTGCTTTTGGGCGCGGAGGCGCGCCTTTGCGAATACGGCAACGAGGATTTCCTCGTCTACGGCCTGAAGGAAGAGGACATCGTCTGGATGTTCGACATGCTCGACGAAGTGCAGACCATCGCGCAGATGTCCGAGAAGCTGCATGCGAAGGGCTTTTTCCTCGTGCAGGCGCATCCTTTCCGGCCCGGCCTGCGCGCGCAGGACGTCGCGCTGCTCGACGGCGTGGAGGCCTTCAACGGCAACCCGCGCCACAACAGCTCCAACCACCTCGCCAAGGCGCATGCCATGAGCGGCGGGTTGGTCATGCTCTCCGGCTCGGATGCGCATCAGAGCGTGGATGTGGCGCGCGGCGGCATGAACGTGCCGCAGGAGATCAGCACCAACGAAGAGCTGCTCGCCTTTCTGCGCAGCGGCGTGCTCGCAGACGAGGCGGCCTACGACGCCATGGCGATCACCAGCGAGCCCGTGATTTGAGGCAGGGGTTTCAAACTGTCGGATGTGTGTTATAATAGAAGCAGAATACCCTGGAAATAGGAGGAAAAGAGCATGACCAAGAGGATGATCATCGAGGGCATGATGTGCCCCAAGTGCACCGGCCGCATGGAAAAGGCGCTCAACGCCATCGAGGGCGTGGAAGCGAAGGTAGACCTCAAGGGCGCGGACGTGACCGTCACCGGCGAGGTCGCCGACCAGACGCTCATCGACGCTGTCGTCAACACCGGCTATACCTTCGTGCGCTTCGAATAAGCAAAGCAAGACCGCCCGGCAGGAGAGTTTTTCCTGCCGGGCGGTTTTTTTATTTGTCGAAACCGTTGAACCAGGCGCGCTGCTCAAAGGGCTTTTTGGCGGGCCCGCTGGGCGTCTCCTCGGCGATGCCGACCGGCAGATAGCACACCAGATCGTATTCTTCCGGTACGTTCAGAACATCGGCGATCTTGCGTCCGATCCGATCTTCATCGGTGATATGCCCTTCGATCCAGCAGCTCTGATAGCCGAGCTCCACG
The DNA here is from genome assembly GCA_030528845.1 of Eubacteriales bacterium. The sequence continues at coordinate 5,929 of JAUMYC010000104.1, read as the reverse complement.
ATCGCCAGCAGCATGTTTTCGATCGCCGCAGAGTAATCCTGCACGGCAAAACATTTGTCCCTGTACGCGCATACCCTGCGAGTGAGGACGAAGATCGCTGCCGGCGCGCTCGTGCCTACGGGTGGGTCGATCAATGCCTGTACTTTTGCAAGTAAGCCGGGGTCGTCCACGGCGATCAGGCTCGTCGTCTGTGTGTTGCAGCCGGAAGGCGCGTCCAGCCCCGCCTGCAGGATTTTTTTGAGATCTTCCCGCGGAACAGGGGTGTTTTTGTATTTGCCGCGGTAGCTGTGCCGCCGTGCAATGGTCTCGATCACGCTCATCATATCAGCCTCCTTAGGGGGAATGCAAGCAGTATAGCATGTATGGCAAACGACTGCAACAGCGCGCCCAAAGCATGCGGCAGCGTTTTTGCGC
>JAUMYC010000104.1:0-5415 GCA_030528845.1 Eubacteriales bacterium | reverse complement strand
ACAAAAAACCCCCGAAGCCAAAGGCTTCGGGGGTTGGCGCGCCCGGCGGGATTCGCTCCGGCCTGCGGCCTGTCACGCCTGTGCGCTGAAAACCTGCCGCCGGCAGGTTTTCGCCCCTGCGGGGCCGCGCCCGTTCGAATCCCTTGTTCGCGCACAAAAAACCCCCGAAGCCAAAGGCTTCGGGGGTTGGCGCGCCCGGCGGGATTCGAACCCACGGTCTTTCGAGTCGGAGTCGAACACTCTATCCACTGAGCTACGGGCGCAGATGCTGTTTGCCAGCCAATATAGTATAGTACAACTGCGCCCCAAATAGCAACTGCGGGCATGTAAATTTCTGTAAATTGCGGCGCTGCGGGGCGGCGGAGCGGAAAATATTTGCAGGGAGGGGCGCTTTGTAACATCGCCTGCATGGAAGAGCGCGGCGCGCGGGGGTATAATGAGAAAGTGCGCCGCCTGCGCGGCGCGTACTTTGGAGAGATGGAAGGCGTTGGCGATGGAGAAGAAGCAATGGCGGGAGCCAGTACAATATCTGGCGGCGTTTCTGCGCTGGGCGGCGACGGGCTGCGTGATCGGCGTGCTGTGCGGGCTGGTTGGCGCGGTGTTTGCGATCGCGGTGGACAAGGCCACGGCGCTGCATGCGCAGCACGGCTGGCTGCTCTATGCGCTGCCGGCGGCGGGCTTGATCATCGCGGGCCTGTACAGGCTGCTGCGGCTGCCGCTGAGCATCGGCACGGACAAGATCATCGCGACTGTGCGCACGCAGGAGAAGGTGCCCGTGCTGATGGCCCCGGCGATCTTCTGCTCGACGGTGCTGACGCATCTGTGCGGCGGCTCCTCCGGCCGCGAGGGCGCGGCGCTGCAGCTGGGCGGCTCCATCGGCGCGTATGTGGGCGATCTGACGCACCCGGACCCGCAGGCCGACACCCGGCGCATCTTTGAGCTCTGCGGAATGGCCGCGCTGTTTTCGGCGCTGTTCGGCACGCCTGTCACGGCGGCGGTGTTCGTGCTGGAGATCATCGACGTGGGCAAGTTCAACGACAGGGCGCTCCTGCCCTGCATGCTCTCTGCCGTCGTGGCGGATCTCGCCGCGCGCTTTGTAGGCGCTCCGCTGGAGCCGTTCGCCGTCGCGGGCGGGCTCGCGGCGGTCGACGCGCTCTCGATCGCGCAGGCGGCGGGCCTCGGCGCGGTGTGCGCGCTGGTCGCGGTGCTGTTTTGTGTGATGATGCATCTGGGCGGCAGCGTGCAGAAGAAGCTGATCAAGAACGATTTTGCGCGCATCGCCGTGGGCGGCGCGCTGGTCATCGCGCTGACGCTGCTGGTGGGCAGCAGGGATTACAACGGCGGCGGCGCGCACACGATCGTACACGCGCTGCAGGGGCACGCCAAGCCCGAGGCGTTTTTGCTCAAGATCCTCTTCACGGCGGTCACGCTCGGCGCGGGCTTCAAGGGCGGCGAGATCGTGCCCTCCTTCTTTGTGGGGTCGACTCTGGGCTGTACGGCGGCGGGGCTGCTGGGGATGGACCCCGCGCTGGGCGCGGCGCTGGGCCTCGCGGCCATGTTTGCGGGCGTGACGAACGCGCCGCTGGCCTCGATCCTGCTCTCGGTGGAGCTCTTCGGCGCGGAATATCTGCCGCTCTTTGGCGTGGCGGTCGCGGTCTCGTTCATGCTCTCGGGGCATTTCAGCCTCTATCACGAGCAGCGCTTCGTGCAGAGCAAGCTGGGGCGGCGGCGCGAGGACGAGGGCGTCCCTTCGCATTGACAAAACAAACGGAGAAAGGGTTTTTTACAAATGAATGACGAAAGAAAAGCCATGATCGCGGCGGCGCTCGCCTACGGTATTTTCGGACTGAGCTTCCTCTTTTCCAAGATCGCGCTGGAGATCACGCAGCCTGCGGTGCTGCTCTGCCTGCGCTTTTCGCTCACGGTGCTGCTGCTGAACGTCATGCGTTTCTTCGCGCCGTTTCGCATCTCCTTTCAGGGGAAGAAGCGCACTCTGCTCTGGGCGCCGGTCCTGCTGGGGCTCATCCAGCCCGTTTTGTATTTTTATCTCGAAAACTACGGCCTGAAATATACCACGACCTCCTTCACGGGCATGGTCGCGGCCATCAGCCCGATCTTCACGGCGCTCGCGGGCGTGCTGGTGCTGCGGGAGAGGCCGAACGGCCGGCAGTGGCTGTTTATGGCGCTGTCCATCGCGGGCGTGCTGATGGTCTCGCTGCAGACGGTCTCCTCCGGAGAAAACACGCTGCTGGGCTGCGTGTGTCTGGTGGGGGCGTATGCCTCGGGCGCGCTGTATTCGCTGCTGGTGCGCAGGCTCACGCGCGTGTATACGCCCTTTGAATTGACGTATGTCATGTTCACGGTGGGCTTCGTGTTCTTCCTTGGGCATGTGCTGGTGGAATACCGCGCGGGGGCGTTTGTGGTGCTGGGCGAGGCGCTCTCGCACGGGCAGTTCATCGCGGCGGTGCTGTATCTGGGCGGCCTGTCCTCGGTTGGCGCGTATATGCTGGTGAACTATTCTCTGGCGAAGCTGACCGTGGCGCGCTCGACGATCTTCTCCTGCGCGAGCACGGTGATGAGCGTGCTCGCGGGCGTGCTGATCATGCACGACAGCTTCAGCCTGCTCAGCCTGTTCGCCTTCGTGTGTATCCTCGCGGGCGTCTGGGGCGTGAACCGCTTTGCCACAGACGGGCGCCCGGCCTGAGAGAACAACGGCCCTCCTTCCCGGCGAAGGAGGGCCGTTTTCCGTTGGCGCGCAGCCCCCGCAGAGAGGAAAAAACGGGAGAAAATCAGCATTTTTCCGTTTCTGCCTTGCGCGCGTAACATTTATAAGCTACCATAGAATCATAAAAAAATACGCATGTCCGCCCATGTGGACGCGCAGAAGAATACAGCCGCGCCGCGGCGAGGAAAAGCGGAGGAATTATGAGCGAGAAGGAAATGGCGATGCGCGCAACAGAGGCGATCGAGGAGATCGTCGCGTTTGCCGTGCGTGAAGAGCTGATCGAAGAAGAAGACAGGCGCTATGCGCGCAACCTGCTGCTGGACGTCATGCAGATGGACGCTCCCGCCGAGGGCGCGAAGATCCCCTATGAGCTGCCCGTGACTCTGACCGCCGTCTTGGAAGAGCTCGAGGATATCGCCGCCGCGCGCGGCATCATCGAAGACACCGCCGACGAGCGCGACCGCTTCGGCGCGCGCCTGTGCGGCTGCGTCACGCCCCATCCGGCCATGGTGCGCGCGAAGTTCGACAAGCTCGAGCATGACGACGGCCCCGAAGCCGCCACGAACTGGTTCTATCACATCTCCTGCGTGAGCGATTACATCCGCGTGGACAAGATCGCCAAGAACATGGGCTTCATGCAGAAGACCCCCGCGGGCGAGCTGGAGATCACCATCAACCTTTCCAAGCCGGAGAAGGACCCGCGCGACATCGCGCGCGCCCTGTCCGCGCCCAAGGTCAGCTATCCGGCGTGCATGCTCTGCGTGGAGAACCCGGGCTACGCCGGCCGCACGGGCTTCCCGGCCCGCTTTAACCACCGCGTGGTGCCCACGAAGCTCGACGGCAGCCGCTGGTACATCCAGTATTCCCCCTATGCCTATTACAGCGAGCACTGCATCGTCTTCAACGGCCGCCATGTGCCCATGCAGATCACCGACGGCACCTTCCGCCGCCTGTTTGATTTTGTCGAGCAGTATCCGCATTATTTCCTCGGCTCCAATGCCGACCTGCCCATCGTCGGCGGCTCCATCCTGACCCACGACCACTTCCAGGGCGGCAGGCACACCTTCCCCATGGACAAGGCCCCGGTCGAGATGACCTTCTCCACCCCCATCGCCGGCGTGGAAGCCGCGATCGTGGATTGGCCGATGAGCTGCGTGCGCCTGACGGGCAAGAAGCGCGAGGACGTGGAAAAGCTGGCCAACCAGATGCTCGACGCGTGGCGCGCCTATAGCGACGAGAGCTGCGGCATTCTGGCACACACCGACGCCCCGCACAACACCATCACCCCCATCGCCCGCAAGATCGGCGAGAACTACAGGCTCGACCTCGTCCTGCGCAACAACCGCACCAGCGAGGAGCATCCCATGGGCATCTACCATCCGCATGCGGATCTGCACCACATCAAAAAGGAGAACATCGGCCTGATCGAGGTCATGGGCCTGTTCATCCTGCCCGGCCGTCTGCTCACCGAGCTGACCGAGCTGGAAGGCTATATCACGGGCGAAAAGTCCATCGAGCAGAGGCCCGATGAGAGCGACCCGATGGCCAAGCACTTTGACTGGGCGCGCGAGATCGCCGGCAAAGTGGGCACCAGCCTCAGCCGCGAACAGGCGACCGAAGCCATCCACGAGGCGCTGGGTGTGAAGTGCGCCCGCGTGCTGGCGGATGCCGGCGTCTACAAGCAGACCAAGGAAGGCCGCGAAGGCTTCGTGCGCTTCCTCAACAGCCTCGGCTACAAGCAGACCGGCCGCTGAGCCGCCTCTGCGCAGCAGGCATAGAAAAAGACCGGCAGGCGTTCCTGCCGGGACATCGCAAAACAGAGAAAAGGTCGTGTATCCCAACGGATACACGACCTTTTTTGTATGCGGGGGTCGGGGCAGGCTTCCTCCGCCCCTGCGGGGCGCCTCCCCCTGCACAGGGGAGGCTGCTGAAGCTTTACCGGTCTTTTGCTGCGCCGTTTTTGCGGCGGCTCAGGCCTTCACAGCCTGCGGGCCCTGCGGCGTATCGATGATCTTGTAGCCCTTTTCGGCCACGAGATCGCGGATGCGGTCGGCCTCGGCAAAGTCCTTGGCCTTCTTGGCGGCGGTGCGCGCCTCGAGCAGCGCGACGACCTCGGGCTCCACGCCCGCGTTGAGCGCCTGCTTCTCCCGTTCGAGCTCCTCGCGCATCTTGGCGGCGGCTTCGAGCAGGTTCAGGCCCAGAACGGTATCGTAGCCCGCGAGCACGGCCTCCTTGGTGCGGTCGTTGGTCTTGTATTTGAGCGTGTCGAGCACGGCGGTGATGGCCAGAGAGGTGTTCAGATCGTTGCCCAGCGCGCCGAGGAACTTCTCGCGCAGCGCGCGCTCGGCTTCCTCGTCGATCGGCTCGGCCAGATCGGCCTGCAGCGCCGCGATCTTCGCGATCAGCTTTTTATAGGCGGTGGCGGCGTTGTCGAGGTTTTCCCAGCTGAAGATCAGATTCTTGCGATAGTGGCTCTGCAGGCAGAAGAAGCGATAGGCGATCGGATCGTAGCCCTTTTCCTGCAGAAGGCTCACCGTCAGGAACTCACCGGCAGACTTGGACATCTTGCCGGAATTGGTGTTCAGGTGGTAAACGTGCATCCAATAGTTGCACCATTTGTGGCCCAGATAGGCCTCGGACTGCGCGATCTCGTTGGTGTGATGCGGGAAGGCGTTGTCGATGCCGCCGCA
>JAUMYC010000103.1 GCA_030528845.1 Eubacteriales bacterium | reverse complement strand
CAGCTCACACTTGAAAACGCGCGGCTCTGGAGCCCTGACGCGCCGCAGCTCTATACTCTGCATGCCGAGGCGCTCGCGGGCGGAGAGCGCTGCGACGGTCATGCCATCCCCTTCGGCGTGCGCACGTTCTCCTTCGACGGAGACAAGGGCTTTTTCCTCAACGGCGTGGGCACGAAGCTCAAGGGCGTGTGCGTGCATCACGATGCGGGCGCGCTCGGCGCAGCCGTGCCAAAGGAGGTCTGGCGGCGCAGACTGAAGGCGTTCAAGGAGATGGGCTGCAACGCCCTGCGCACGGCGCACAACCCGCCGGACACGCACCTGCTGGACCTGTGTGACGAGATGGGCTTCCTGGTCATGGACGAGGCCTTCGACGAATGGGAAGGCGCGAAGAATAAATGGTGGCAGGGGCACAATGTGTATCCGCCCAAGCGCTTCGGCTATGCGGAGGATTTTCCGCAGTGGTACAGAGCGGATCTCGAAGGCATGGTCCGCCGCGACAGGAACCACCCCTCCATCGTCATCTGGAGCATCGGCAACGAGATCGATTACCCGAACGACCCCTATGTGACCCCTCTCTTTGACGAAGTGCTGGGCAACAACGACGCCAACAAGCCCGCCGCCGAGCGCCGCTACGACCCGCGCAAGCCGGACGCCGGGCGGCTCGCCGTCGTGGCAAAGGAGCTTACACAGATCGTTCACGACCTTGACCCGACCCGCCCGGTGACCAGCGCTCTCTCCTTCCCGGAGCTGAGCAACCGCACCGGCTATGCGGACGTGCTCGATATCGTCGGCTACAATTACAAGGAAAAATTCTACGACGAGGATCATGAGAAATATCCGGGCCGCGTGATCTACGGCAGTGAAAACGGCAAGGATGCGCGTGCTTGGCACGCCGTGCGCGACAGGGAGTTCATCTGCGGCCAGTTCCTCTGGACGGGCATCGATTTTCTGGGCGAGTGCCGCGGCTGGCCTGTGCGCATTTCGCAGGCAGGCCTCGTGGATCTGGCCGGCTTTGCAAAGCCCGGCTTCTGGCAGCGCAAGGCCATGTGGACGGACGGCGCGCCCTTTGTGAAGATCGCCGTGGGCCATGCGGACGATAAATGGGACGGCCCGGACGCAGAGCGCTTTGTCTGGCAGGCGGAAGAGGGGCGCATGATGCGCGTGAGCTGCTACACGAACGCGCCGCAGGCAGAGCTCCTCCTGAACGGCGATTCGCTGGGCAAAAAGCAGATCGCGGACGAGGACGGCTACCGCGCCTGCTGGCAGGTCCCGTATCAGGCGGGCGAGCTGCGCGCCGTTGTCGATGGGGCGCAGGATGCGCTGGCCACGGCAGGCCCCGCCGCACAGATCGTGCTGCGCGCAGACAGAGAATGCCTCCCGGCCGACGGGCGGAGCATCGCCCATGTCGAGCTGGAGCTGCTCGACGGCGAAGGCCGGCGCACGGCGCAGGAGCAGGAGGTATTCTTCCGGATCCTCGGCGACGGCGAGATCCTCGGCCTGGAAAACGGCAGGCCGGACGACCTGACGCCCTACGCCCAGCGCAGCCGCGAGACCTTCGGCGGAAGGCTGCTGGCTTACGTTCGCGCGGGCCGCATGGCCGGGAAGCTGCAGCTGCACGCCTTCACGCGCGCGGGCCTGTACGCCATGTGCGAGATCGAACAGAGATAAGGACTCTGCCGGAATGGATAAGCTTTAGCGACCCAAAAGGGCTTGCCGTCTGTGTAATGCAGACGACAAGCCCTTTTGCTGTATGGAGTTCGGCCATAGAAAACACCCCATTTGCCATATCGCATAAATGCCGTCTGACAAATGGGGCGTTCTTCGCTCAAAAGCCTGTTTCACTTAACGGGAGTGCCGAACTCATAGCCGCACTCGTCGCAGAAGCCGTCCGCATTTTTATCGATGCAGAATTGCTTGTTCCACGCTTCGATCTTCTTGCCGCAGCCGATGGCGCCGCAGGTATGGTTGTCGATATTCGGCGGCTGCGCCGGTCTTCTCCCGAAGCCCTTTTTCCATGTTGACGGAGGCCTTGCGCAGCGTCTCTTTCTTCAGGCGGGTAAGGCCTCCATAGCCATCACGCTGCTGCTCCTTTATGCTTTGCGACGCCTTGTCAGCAGCACCATCGCCGCGAGCGACAGAACGGCCAATGTCATCCAGACAAGAGGCTGGCTGCTGTCGCCGGTTTCCGGAATGGAAAAGACCAGCAAAGACGCCGTGGTGGATACGAGTTGGTTAAAGCTGCCGTCTGTTACCACGCAGCGCACTTGCGTGCCGTTCATTTCGTGCGGGACGCCGGGAAGGATCAGCGCTGCCTCGGTCGCGCCGCCGATATCGTTCCACGCGTCGGTTTCACCCTTGCGCATTTGCCAGCGATAGGAATAAGGAGCGCTGCCGCCGGAGGCTTCCGTCGTGAATTCGGCGGTCCCGCCGACGGGGACGGTGCAATCGGCAGGATGACGCAGGAAGACAAGGGGATCTTGGCGCAGCCGGATCACAAAGCTGTTGTCCATGTTTTCTGCCTCGGCGCTGTTCTGACCGATCACTTCGACGGTCAGTTCCGCCGGATCGGCGTCTCCCATGAGCCACAGAACAGGCAAAGTGAGCGTGTATGTCTTTCCGTGAACGATCTCCTGCGGGAACACATAGCGGAAGGTTTCCGCGGCCGCGTTGCCGTCGGCGTAGGCACGAAGCGTCACGCTGCCCGGACGGGCGCTGAGCATATCTCTCGCTGCACGGTTGGTGAGGGTCATTTCGAGCATTCTCTCGCCGTTTTGGTCATAGAGGCGGTAATCCAGCTCCAGATCCTCCTGCGCGGTGTCCAGCTTCTCGTGGTCAAAGGTGATGTTGGAGCTGAATACAGGCAGGGGAGAGCCGGTCGCCTGCACCGGATACGTCACGGTCACTGCATCGTCCTCGAGTGCGACTTCGACGATCTGCGGCGCTTGCGCAGGAACGACAGGATCGGCGCTGCTGCCCAGACCGTGATCCACAGAAACGGTGGAGGTCCAGTTGGGGACAGCATAGATCTTTTTGACCTGCAGGATGATGTCCATGTCGCCGTGCCAATCGGCGCCGACCCGCAGAGAAGTCTTGTAGCAGGCGACAGCGCCGGGCATGAGCGCAGAGGCCTTCGCCCAGCTGACGTCGCCGTCGGAGCCGCCGCCGATATAGCTGGTCGTTCGGCGCTTGAGATACCATTCGTCGCCGTTGTTGTTGTCGTGGAAGCCGTCGATGCGATTCAGCCCCAATGCCGTGGATTCCGTTGAACCGACCACGGTATTGCGGTTGTTGGCTTCGTCGAGGCAGTCCACATGCAGTGTCTGCACGGTTCGTGTCCCGCCGTCGCTCTTTTGGATCACGTCGATGTCATAGCCGGCGATGGCGACGTTGCCCGTGTTGCGAACGGTAAAGAGCATTTCGTCATAGCTGCCGGCCGTCACCATGCTGTATTCCATGGCGGCGTTTACCAGCTCCAGACCGGTGACCAGATGGAAGGGGAAAGTGTATACCATGCCCGAGATCGCCCCGCTGCCCTCCGCGTCGCTGTCCGTGATATAGTATCCCGCGGACTTTTCGGACAGATAGAGATAGACGGGCACGTCGTCGGCTTTGTCCGGGTTGATCTCTGCAATGGCAAAGGGTTCGGAAACGATGTTTTTGCCCGCGTCATAGGTGACGCCCTTGAGCAGATAGCGTCCCGGATCTCCGATTTGCTCGGGAACGACCGTTTCAAGCCAGTAGAGGTACGTGGAGCCTGCGATGGACTGGATATGGAACCGGGTCGCAGGCATGGTCACGTCGTAATCGGTCAGGGTCACTTGGGTCAGATATTTGCCTTGCTGCTGCGTTCCGTCCAGCACGTTCCGATGTTCCACGCGGGCACCGCAGAGCTTGTATTGATGGTTCTCTCCTTCCGCGGCCTTGAGATAGAACACGTCGTCGACCTGCGTGGGCTGCGCAGAGCCCGTCGTTTCCTCGTGACACAGCACCTGCACCGTGGGAATGATCCCCGAATCCAGCACATACCGGCCTGTGACGCCGGCGCTGTGCGAGGTGTTTTCCTTCGTTATGCCGACGATATGCATCAGCTGCACCTCGTTTGTGAGGCTGTTGCCCTTCGGCTGTCCCTCCAGAGTGTAGAGAGAGAGGAAGTTCGCGTCCTGAATGAGGTGCTGTGCGTTTCCCGACAGCGTAAGCAGCCGCTGCCGGCCGTCCGTGATGGAGGGGAAGGTGATCGTGTAGGGCCTGTGAACAGAAACGGGCGCGCCGTCGAGGATGGAGAAGGCATGAGCCATGCAGAACGTCACGTCCTCCAGATCATTATCCGTATCAAACGCCATGACCACGCCGTAGCAGGGGACGTTGGACGGATCTGTGTAGGGGTCGACCTCCAGCTGCGGCTGAAAGAAGCTGCCTTCGACTTTGCGCACCACGTTATGATAGAAGGTGGACGGGCCGAGCGCAGCGTCCGGCACGCCGTTCTTTACCTGTACAAAGAACATCGAAGCATAGCTGAAGCTGGGGTCGGGCATTTGCATCGCGAGAGCCTGCCCGTCCTCGCCGATGACGTTTTGTTCTGTGAACTGCTTTGTATGCAGAATGCCCACCACGAGCCCGGAGACCTTGTGGCCGGTCGCAGGCTTGATGTCAAACGCGTAATCCTTGCACTCCAACAGTTCGTCGGGATACCAGCTCTCCAGCGTGCCGCTCTTTCCGGTCTCCAGATCGAGCCATGTGACGCGGAAATCGTCGGACAGATAGAAGCCGTAGACATGACCGCCCAGTTCTGCATATTTCATCTCCGGCATACTCATGCGGAGCGGAGCGGTATTTAATTTTGCTGCCGCCAGCTTCAGATCCGGATTGGGCGCTGTGCCGTGGAAGGCCTCGGACAACTCGGGCGGCACGGCAGAGGAGCTGTAGCCTTGCTGCGCGCCGGAGGTATGCTGTCTGGAGTCGTAGATGACATGATCGCCGCTGATCCAGATGTTCAGCTGTAATTTGATCAAAAAGAGCTTGCACAGCAGATACGCATTTGCTCCGATGGAAACGCGCCAATAGGGATCGACCGGGCTGAGCATGAAGAGGAAGTTCATATAGCCGTAGCCGTTGACGCTGAGGCTCGCGATGTTCTTCGCGCCGATACCGGCTGCAAAGCCGATGCCCAGACGACAGTTGACGGAAAAGCCGGAATCCGTATAGCTGATCCGCAGGTTCTCCAGCGTCGGCCAGACGCTGTCGTTCCAGTTGGCATCGAGCTCCACGCCGATGATCTCTGAAAAGGCGAGGGACATGGAGAGATTGGCACTGACAAAGAAAGCGCTGACCTGGGCGGTGAGCTCTGCGCTGAAGGAGACGGTCGCCCCGCACAGGACCTGCCCCTTGATGGTGCCCGAGTCTTGCGTGGCCTGCATATAGCGCCCCTGCAGCACCAGGAAGAATCCGGCGTCTGCGTTTAAGCCGCCGAGGAATTCGACCTTTTTGCTTTCCTGGCCTTTCCAGACCGCTTCCGCGTTGGCGAGCTGCTTGGCTAAGTAGCCTTCTTTTTCCACGGCGCGCTGACGCGCCTCCAGATCCTGCTGATCTCTGGTTTTCCACAGATAGTCGTTTTCGCGTTCAAAATAATTCCCGATGGTCGTGCCGATGGCCAGATAGGTCGATCCGTTCAGATTCATGCCAAACTGCGGAACATAGCGGTAGGGCAGATCCAGACCGACGTAGGCGCCCGCGTTGAGACCGGGAATGGAAATAGGCAGGGTGAAGCCCAAGGAACCGAAGGAAAGCGGATTGGTCATCGCGCCGCTCTGATCAAACAGAGGCGCGGACACCACGCCCCGCTGCACCTTGAGCTGTGCAAAGAAGCTTTCGCGCGTTTGATCCTTTGCGACGATCTGGAAGCAGATGTTTTCCTCCGGCTTGAAGCGGCGCAGCCAGTCGCTCTCAAAGAGGAGCTGATGCACGCCCGCGGATTTGATCTCGACCTTGCCTCCGCTGACAGACTGCCCGTCGATGGAGGTGTAGAGCATCTCGACGTCGCAGGGCTGCTGCGTGTGCACCGTCACGACGATTTTGTGCGTGATATCGTTCGCGGGGCTGTAATAGACGCCCAGCTCCTGCGTGAAGGCGTCCTTGCCGTTGAAGGTAACGGAGGAGATATAGGGGGCGCCGCTGTCCTCCTGCATGGTGACGGCGCTGTATACGCTGCCTTTTTTGACGATGGCGTTGGAGATGCTCCGGCTGCGGTAGCCTTCTTTGGCCACGGTAAAGCTCACGTTCATATAGCCGTCGCTGTCGGCGGAGAAATCCTTGACGGCAAAGGTCGCGCAGCCGTTGTCTTTGGTGACGGAGGTGACGGTGTTCTCCGGGTGGTCTGTATCGGTCATGGTGATGGAAACGCCTTCCAGCAGCTGCCCGTCCGCACCGGTAATGCGCGCGCCAAAGTCATCGCTGCTGAGCACGGTGATCCGCATGTGATGATCCTCTTCCTCGGCGGAGAGGCGCGAAAGGCGCGTGGAGGTTCCGCCGGAAAGGCCGAGATCCTGCCTGAAGAGGATGGTGTCCAGCACCTGCGTTTCCGAGAGCTGATCGAGCTGTCGGACCAGCGCGGATAGATCATTGTCGTCGGAAATGGACGGCGCGTCCGAAATGCCGCAGCAGAGAACGGTCGCCCATTGCACCATTTCCTGCTCCCAGAGCCGATGATTCTGCACCACGAGCGGGATGATCTCTCGGATGGCGTCGTACGCCTCCTCGATGCGCCGACTGTATTGGATGCGTTCTTTTTCCGAATACCCGGCGTCATAGAGCTTTTCCCGGTTTGCGTAGATATAATGGCTGTGCGCGACGAGCTCGTCGTAATGATAGGTCAGCTCGTCCGTCATGGCGCGCATTTCGGAGGAAAGCTCGCCGAGCTGAAGCAGGGAATTGCTGCTCACGAGCCTGCGATAGTCCTCGGGATGGTTCTGCTCAAACAGATACAGATCGACCTCGACGTCCTGCAGGGTCGCCGTCAGGCCGTCAAGATCATGCCCGATCAGCTCTTGAAGATAACCCGCCACCTGCGCGGCGTTCATATGCTCGCTCGGGGTCATGCCTTTATGCCAGCCTGCCGCGCCTTCGGACAGACCGGTGAGCGCGACGGCCGCATTCAGCTGCTCCGGAGAAAGCAAAAAGCGCTGCGCATCTGCCAGCGCAGTCGTGGGAAGCTGCTGCACAAACAGAGCCAGAGTCATTATCATGGCCAATAATCGTTTTTTCATTTTTTTTTGTTCCCTGCCTCTCTTTATTTACTTTGCAGCAGCGAAGCGTCTGTCACGATGTCATATTCCGTGCGCCAGTCCTCCATCAAAGCGTTGAGCTTTTCAAGCTGATACGTCTGCAGGGCGGACCGGTTCAGGGCGTCGGTCTCCTCTGCGGTCAGCTCGGGCGGGCCGGAGGGAACGTCAGCAATATAGAGGATGAGATGAACGCCGGCCGAGGTGAGCACGGGCCGGCTGATATCGCCGGGCTGCTCCAGAGCGGCTGCGGCTGTGCGGAAGTTCTCCGCCCAGTTTTCGCTCCGGGGATGAAACAGAAACCCAGGTTCGCTTTTGTCCTGATGGGCCGGATCGAGGCTGTATTCCTGCATCAGCGCCTCGAATTCTTCGCCCTGCTCAAATCGCCCGAGGATCTCGTCGGTTTTGTCCTTCAGCGCGGGCAGAGCTTCCTGACTCTTCTGTCCGTATTCCTCCAGCAGCCCGTTCAACGCGGCGACTTTTTCGTCATAGGCGGCCTTATATGGCGCGATGTCCTCTCCGGCTGCTGCTGCCTGCGCAAGGGCGTCATAAGCGGCCATGCGTTCTGCTTCTGCCGCTTGCGTGCGCACGTCGATCTCCTCCAGCGCCTGAACGATTTCGTCGGGATAGGGGAGGAGGATATGCTTGATATAGCGGTAGCCCTCAGGCGTGTAGAAGGCTTCGTTTCCCGCAAGCAGGATCTCTTCTTCGTAGAGCGGGATGTTGTCCTGATAGCGCGTCTGATCCGGCGTAACGAACTGCTCCTGATAATACTGCATTATCTGCTCCGGCGTAGGCGCTACGTCGGAGCAATACAGAGTCAGGATCCGCCGATATCGTTCGGATGTGACCGCCTCCCGATAGAAAGCGTCCACCGTATAGCCCTGCTCTTCCAGCCAGAGGCTGACCTCGGCTTCCGTCACTGCCTCGCCCGATGCGGCCAGCTGCTGATACAGCCCCTGCCACACGCTTTCATATGCGTTTTGCGCATAGGTCCGCAGTATTTGTTCTTCCGTCTCTGTGATTTTGTCCTGTCCGGCTTCGCGCAGCTTGTTTTCGATCAGGCCAAGGCCCACAAAATGCGCGAGGGTCTCCTGCACAAGCTGCTCTTGGACCTCCGGAGTGAGTTCTGTGCCGGCTGCGGCATAATAATCCAGTGCGGATTGATAGGAAAAGAGCACCGTTGAAAGCGGATAGCGCACTTCTCCTACGCGTACGACAACGGCCTCTTCGGCCATTGCACCATGAAGGAGAGATACTGTCAGGAGAAAACAGCATAGCAGAGTTTTGAGTTTCCTCATTTTTTTTGCAGACTCCTTTCATCATTTATCCGAATATAAGATCGTCTTCATTATAGCACAGACGCGATACATTGAATAGAAGCAAATATATATCGCTCCGGATGCTCCGCGTACAGCTGTATATTTGATG
>JAUMYC010000341.1 GCA_030528845.1 Eubacteriales bacterium | reverse complement strand
GCGCGGATTCCAGACCAAGGCGTTAAAGCCCTTGGTCTCCTTGTCCTGCTTGACATAAGTGGCGTAGAGCGGAATGCGGTCCTGCGTGTTGCCATTTTGATCGGTCACCGCGACCTTGATGCGGGAGAGGTGCTTGAGCGTGCGCACGCCCTTGATCTCCAGCTCCCAGTCGCCGCTCTCCAGGCGGGTCATCGGATGGGAAGTGCGGTCCCAGTTGTTGAAATCACCAACCAGGTGCATTTCCTTGGCCGCCGGCGCCCACTCGCGGTATACCCAGCCGCCCTTCACCTTGTGCAGGCCGTAGTAGTGATGTCCGTTGGCAAAGTCGCTCAGCTTTTTGCCGCCGGCGAGCAGTTCCTTTTTCTTATCCAGATAGCGCTGCGTACGCGCGATCACGTCGCCTTCCACCTCGCGCAGACTGGGATCATATTCAAAAATCTTGAGTTCCTTCTTGGTCGATTTCGTTGCGCCAGCCATAAGAGACACATCTCCTTTGCGAATTTCGATATACACATTGTACCTTATTTATCCTGTCTTTTCAACACCCCGTATTCAAATTTGCCTCCGTTTTGCCGCCCGTTTTGTCCGTGCGCTCCGCCAAAGCAATTAATCATAGCAGCAGCAATGTTTGCAATCAGAGATTGACGGAGAAACCGCGGCGATGTAAACTATATATATTGACTATCGCAGCGCCCCGCGCTGTTCCTTGATATCCACAGATGAGGGAGGATCCTGTTATGCTGACCCGTACGTTCTTTGCCCGCGCGCCGCTCGCGCCCGGCCGCTTTGCGCCGCTGCCCGCCGGCGCCGTCCGCGCCCGCGGCGATCTGCAGAAAAAGCTCGTCGCCCTGCGCGGCGGCCTGCTTGCGCAGTGCGCCAGTCTGTATCCGCAGTGCGGCGAGAATGCCGCGTTCTACGGCGGCAGCCTGCGCGGCGGCGTCTCTGCTGCAAACCTGCTGGAGGCGATGCTGCTGACCAGCGCGGCGCTTGGCGACGACGAGCTGCGCCGTCAGGCGCTGCATATGGCCGATCTGGTGATGGATAACCAGCGCGAGGACGGTTTCTTCGGCGCGCAGGACGAGAGCTTTGCCGCGCGCGGCCGCATGCTGCGCGCTCTCTGCGCCGCCTATACCATGACCGGCGAAAAGCGCATGCTCACCTTCATGCTGCGCTATATGAAGTACCTCAAGGATGCGCTGGAGGCCGCACCGCTGAGCGCGGAGGACGCCATGCACACCGGCGATACGCTGGAGGCCGGCGTCTTCCTCTACAACATCACCGGACAGAAGGCGATCCTCTCCGTGCTGATGACGCTCATCTCCTCGGGCGCTGATTACACCTCTTTGTTCCATGCCTTCCCGTACCGCACGCCGGTCTCCCGCACGTTCTCCGAGGCGGAACTGCGCGCGGCGCTTGACGGGGAAAGCGACGAGGGATACACCCATCACCTGCTGCGCACAGCCAACAGCGAGAATCTCTGTCAGGGGCTTCGCACGTCCGCGCTGTGCGGCGTGCTGACGGGCTCGGGCAAGCATCTCTCCGCCGCCGAGGTCGGCCTCACGCGGATCAAGAAATCGCACGGCGCAGTCTCCGGCGGCTTTACGGGCGATCCCCTGCTGGCCGGCACGCATCCCAGCCGCGGCGTCACCAGCGTCAGCCTGTGCGAATTGGCCGCTTCGCTGGAAGCGCTGCTCTCCTGCCCCACCGGCGAGCATGGCGCAGACGCGCTGGAGGCCGCCGTCTATAACGGCGTCGCCGCCGCTTTTGCGCCGGATATGGGCAGCGTGCAGGCCATCCAGCAGGCCAATCAGGTGCTGCTCTCCCGCGAAAGCCGCTTCCCGCTCTCCCGCGAGGACGCAAATCTCTTTACCACTGTCGATCATCGCTCGCTCACCGCGCTCCTTGGCGCGTATCCGCGCTTCATGGCTCATCAGTGGATGTGCTCCCGCGATGGCGGCCTTGCCGCGATGGGCTACGCCGCCTGTCAGGTGCGCTATCGCCTCGCCGGCGCTGCCGTACGCCTGAACGTGCAGGGCGATTAC
>JAUMYC010000102.1 GCA_030528845.1 Eubacteriales bacterium | reverse complement strand
CAGCAGCATATCCGCCCCGGAGACCGCCTCCATCCATTCCTTCTCCATGCAGCCCACGTCTGTGGCCACGGCCAGCTTCCGACCGCCGCCCTCGAAGGCATAGCCCACCGGGCAGGCCGCGTCATGCGGGATGGAAAACGGACGCACAAGCAGGCTGCCGATGGAAAATTCCTCGCCCGGCGCGATGCAGCGCGCCAGATCCCCCGGGATCCGGCCGATTTTCCCCTCCATCGCCTGCCAGGTCGGCTCCGTGGCATAGACGGGCACTTTGTATTTGCGCATCAGCACGCCCACCCCGGCAATGTGGTCCAGATGCTCATGCGTCACCAATATCGCTCCGAGGCGCTCGATCTGCTCCCCGGCCTTCTGCATTTCCTCGCTGATCCTCTTGCCCGGCAGGCCCGCGTCCACGAGGACGCAGGTGTCCTCCCGCCGCACATACAAAGCGTTTCCGCTCGAGCCGCTGAACAGCGGCGCAAAAATAAAAGCCATGCTTCACCTTCCTGTGTATCAACCTATAAAGTATACCACAGAAATCGAAAGGAACGCCACAAATCTGCGCCTGTTTGCGAAAACCTAACCGGAAAGCCCAACTCCGGTTTGCATTCCACGGGCGTTGTTTGCTATAATAGGAGGAAATTGAGTACCATGATCGGATCGGAGGATTTCATCCATGGCGAAATACCGCGATATTCCCGGCCGGCGCGCGCTGCCCGGCGCTTTGATCCCGGAGGATGCGCCCGTCCGGCGCAAGGGCCTGCACCCGGCCACCAAGGTCACCCTCGGCCTGCTCGTCGGCATCCTGCTCGTCTTCCTCGCTCTGGCCTACGGCGGACAGGGCATGTCCATGTATGTGCATTGGTATTGGGTCGCGCCGCTGCTGGCCTCGCTGGCGCTGATGTGCGTGAGCGTGCTGGTCATGCTGGGCCTGCGCAGGCTGGGCAGGACGGGCTGGAGCCGCGTCGGGCTCACCAGTGTCGGCGTGCTCGTCATCGCCGCCGCCCTCGCCGTGGGCGTCACGCTCACCGGCACCTTCTTTGAGCACGGCGAACGCCCCGTGGCCTATCTCGATTCGCCCGAAGGCGAGACCATCGTCATCATGCGCTCCCTCAACCCGAACCGCGACCCGGACAAGCAGGGCGGCTTCACCGTGCAGTATACCGCCTATCAGATGCTCAACCGCTTCTTCCTGCTCAACCTCGGCACCGCAAACTGCCCGCCCGTCTATTCCACCTCCGAGCTCGACCCGGAATGGGAAGTCGAATGGCTCGAGAACGGCGACGCGCGGCTGTATCTGCCCGAATATCAGGATCTGCCGCACGGGCACACCTTCCTGACGGTGTATGATCTGGACAACCTCTCCGCGAGCATCGACGAAAAAGGCGTGGGCACCTATCTGCTCAACGCCACGCCCGAGCCGGAGATCGAGCCCACGCCGGAGCCCACCCCCGAGCCCGCTGTCGATCGCTTCGCGTTCTGTTCTCCCCCTGCGCACTTTCCCCTGCGGAGAGGGCGCTTTTCGCTTTAATTTTCCCCACAGCAAAGGAGGCCCGCTTTCATGCTGCGCAGCACCCTTTTCTCCGCCGAAACGGACGGCTACAGCGCCTATCGCATCCCCACCTGCATCTGCCTGCCCGGCGGCAGGCTCATCGTCTTCATCGAAGGGCGGCGCAATTCTCTCGCCGACTACGGCTGCATCCACATCCTCGCGCGCATTTCCGACGACGGAGGCCGCAGCTTCGGCGCGCCCTTCCTCGTGGCGAGCGACCGCGACAACACCGTGGGCAACCCCTGCCCGGTCTACGACCGCGACACGGGCCGGCTGCATCTGCTCTTCAACGGCAACCGGCGCGACGGCGGCGAGACGCTCATTTTGCAGGGCAAAGCGCCCCGCAGCGTCTTCGCCGTATACAGCGACGACGCGGGCGAGAGCTGGTCTCCCCTGCGCGATATCACGCCGCAGGTGAAGCAGGCCGACTGGACATGGCACGCGACCGGCCCCTGCCATGCGCTGCAGCTGCGCTCCGGGCGGCTGATCGTGCCCTGCAACCACGCCGTGCTCGACGCGCAAAAGGGAGCTTCCGGGCCCTATATCTCCGGCACGCTCTATTCGGACGACCACGGCGAGAGCTGGCATGCCGGCGCGGACGTGGGCGAATATACCAACGAGTGCACTCTGGCCGAGCTGCCCGACGCCACGCTCTACGTGAACATGCGCTCCTACCACGGCAAAAACAGGCGCGCCGTGGCCCGCAGCGCAGACGAAGGCGCGAGCTGGAGCGCGATCGAGCTGGACGAGGCGCTCGTCGAGCCCGTGTGTCAGGGCAGCGTCCTCTCCGATGGGGCCGCTCTCTTTTTCCTCAACCCCGCCGCCACCGAGCGCCGCGCCCTGACTCTGCGAAAAAGCTGCGACGGCGGCCGCACATGGCCCTGTTCGTTCGTCCTGCATCAAGGCCCCGCCGCCTACAGCGATGTCGCCTCTCTTCCGGACGGTTCTCTCTTTGCCGTGTTTGAATGCGGCGAAGGCTCCCCCTACGAGCGCGTGGACGCAGCCATCCTCGCGCCGTCCGAACTTGCATAAAAAAGGAGGCTTCCTCTCATGGGCATCACGATCCACCTCTACTACACGGGCAAGGGCGAAAACGCCCGCCTCTTCGCGCAGGAGATGACCGAAACGGGCGTCGTGCAGGCGATCCGCGCCGAGGAGGGCAACGTGCAATACGACTACTTCTTTCCCATGGACGACCCGGAGACCGTGCTGCTGATCGACCGCTGGCGCGACCAGCACGCGCTGGACGTGCACCACAAATCTCCCATGATGGAGACCATCGCGCAGCTACGCAAAAAATACGGCCTTCGCCTGCGCGTGGAGCGCTACATCGACGAGCCGAAGCCGTAAAAAACAACAAAGCGTTCGGGGCTTTTCGCCTCCGAACGCTTTGTTTCAATCGATCCGCGCTTCCATTCCGTCGAAGCAGACGACGAACGGCTCCGGCATCCGCCGCTGCGCTTCCTCCTGCCCGGGCCAGAGCGTGCGCGCCATGTGCGTGAGGAACACGGGCGCGCCGGGCTTGAGCAGCCTGTTTTTCTGCATGCTGCGCACCATGATCTGCGCCATCTGCGCGCTCGTATGCTCAAAGACGCGCCGGTCGTCCGGGTGATCCGGGCCGATGGTGGCGTCGAGCGCGAGCGCGTCCAGCGGCTGCGCGCCCATGCACACGAACGCCTCCCGCGGGATCCACGCGCTGTCGGTCATATACAAAAAGCGCAGGCCCTGTTTGGCAAAGAGAAAGCCGCACGCGCGCTCGTACGGACGCTCGCTGGTGTGGTTTGCGGGCAGCGGCATGGCCTGCAGGCCGTCGCCCAAGTCGATCCACTCGCCAAAGCGCGCCGCGCGCACGGGCAGGCCCGTCTGCGCAGCGTCCTGCGCCCAGCTCTCGTGCGCCCAGACGACCTCCGGCCTGCGCCGCGCGATCGCCTCCGGGTCGAAATGATCCGTATGGCTGTGCGTGACGAGCACGCTGCGCACCGTGCCGGAGAAGATATCCTCCTTGTCGGCGGTGAAATCGACCAGCGCATGCCCGTCCACCAGCAGCGAGGCACACCTGCGCCGTTCAAGCCCTTCGTAATCGTAGCGCCAATCCGCCGCGCCCGTGCCTAAAAATCGCAGATGCATCATTCATCCTGCCCGAGAAGCGCCTTCGCTTCCCGGAGCCTCCCTTCCGACAGCAGCTGACGAATGCGCGAGGAGGAGACGGGGCCGCCGCCCTGCTCCACCGGCTCGAGGATGAGCACTTTGTAGCCCAGCTCCGCCGCCATTTCGCGCATCAGCTGCGCGTTGCCCTCGCCTTTATGGCCAAAGGAGTGGTTGTAGCCCGCCGCGATGAGCGCCGGCTGCAGCGCCCCGCACAGCTCGCGCAAAAACGTACGCGCGGGGGTGGCGGCGGTCTCGCGCGTGAAGCGGTTCATGATGACCACGTCTGCGCCCAGCTCGCCCAGCAGCCGCGCCTTTTCCTGCGCGTTTGTGAGCGCCTGCGGCGCAAGCTGCGGCCGGAGCACCTGCAGCGGGTGCTCCGCGTAGGTGTAGACCACCAGCGGCAGCCCCATGCGCCGCGCTTCCTCGCCCGCACGGCGGATGAGCGCCCTGTGCCCGACGTGTACGCCGTCGAACATGCCCATCGCCACCACGCACGGGCCCGCGCTGTATTCCGCAGCGCTCCGCAAAATCTCCACTGCCGCCGTCTCCCTTCGTAAACTCCCGCTTATTCCGCCTGCGGGCCGTTCCAGAGCATCGCCTTGAAGCGGACCGCGCCGTTTTCCAGCACCTCGCCCATGCCCACGAATTCCTCGTCCATATAGATGCGGACGATCTCGCCCGGGCCGGCTTCGCCGGAAAAGCTCAGCCAATGCGGCTTGAGCGGGTTGCCGTTTTTTACAAAATGCACATGCTCCCCGCCGACTCTCGCACAGACATATTTCTCCAGCGGCAGATCCAGCGGTTCGAGCAGGCCCTCGATGGCCTCCGGCTCGATCTGCGAAAGCAGCGCCGCCTCACCAATGGAAAACGCGCCCGCGCTCTCGCGGATGAGCATGGACATATGCGCGCCGCAGCCGAGTGCCTCGCCGATATCGTGCAGAAGCGTGCGGATATACACGCCCTTGCCGCAGCAGATGCGAAGCAAATGCGTGTTTTCGCCCGTCTGCGAGACGTATTCCAGCGAATGGATCTGCGCTTCGCGGCTCTCCACCTCGATCTCCTGCCCGGCGCGCGCCATCTTATACAGCCGCCTGCCGTTTTTCTTGATCGCGGAGTACATCGGCGGGGTCTGCAGGATCGTGCCGGTGAAGCGCGGCAGCGCCTCTTCGATCTGCCTGCGTCCGATGCCCTGCCAGTCGCGCTCCTCCAGCGTTTTGCCGCTCGAATCCTGCGTGTCCGTCACCGCGCCGAGCGTGATCTCGCCCAGATAGGTCTTTTCCTTATCGATGATATAATCAAACAGGCGCACGGCGTTGCCCACGCACACCGGCAAAACGCCGCATGCGTCCGGGTCGAGCGTGCCGCCGTGGCCCACGCGCGTGCCGCGCGGCAGCCTCTTTTTGATATAGAGCACCACGTCGCCGGAGGTCATCCCCGGCGGCTTGAGGATATTCAGAAAGCCGTCCATCCGTTCAGCCGACCGCCTCTCTCGCCTGTTCCAGCAAAAGCTCCAGCGCCTTCTCCGGCGCGGCATAGACCGTCGCTCCGGAGGCGTATTTATGCCCGCCGCCGCCCAGCGCCCGCGCGACTGCGCCCACGTCCGCAGCGTCCGGCGAGCGCAGGCTGATCTTCACTTCGTTCTCGGCGCGCTGCTCGATCATCGCCGCCACCTGCACGCCGCAGATGTCGCCCAGCAGGGCGGAAATGCCCTCGGTGTCCGCGTGCGTAGCCTCGCAGCGCTCCATCGTCTCCTTGTCGAGGATCGCTACGGCGATC
The DNA here is from genome assembly GCA_030528845.1 of Eubacteriales bacterium. The sequence continues at coordinate 3,276 of JAUMYC010000102.1, read as the reverse complement.
TTCCCCTCTTCAAACAGGCGCATGCCGTGCAGCGCCTCGCCCGTGAGGCGGGCGCGCGCAAGAGTGCTCAGGCGGTAGAGATAGCGGTTGATCCTGCCGACGTCCAGCCCGCATTCGAGCAGCTTCGCGGCCGCGCGCATGCTCTCGGGCGTGGTGTTGGAATACTGGAAATTGCCGGTGTCGGTGGAGATGGCCGTGTACAAACACGCGGCGATCTCGCCCGTGAGCTGCACGTCCATCTCTTCCAGCAGGCGCACGATCATCTCGCCCGTGGAGGAGGCCTTCGGCTCGATCCAGCGCACGTCGTCAAAGCCCGCGTTGCTCTCGTGATGGTCGATCAGCGCCGTGGCCACGCCGTTTGCAAACTGCGCAGCCGCGCGGTCGGGCGAGGCCGTGTCGACGTGCAGCACCGCCGCGGGCGCATAGGGGAACTCTTCCCCGCGCACGAGCAGCTCCTGTCCGGGCAGATATTCATACATAAACGGCACGGGCGGCGCGGCGACGAGCGCCCGTTTGCCCATGCCCCGCAGCGCAAGCGCCATGGCGATACTCGAGCCGTAGGCGTCGCCGTCCGGCGAAACATGCGGCACGACGGCGAAATCGTCGTGGCTGCGCAGCCATTGCACGATCTTACGCATCTTCATTTTCCTCCGCAGAGTGCATCCTCTCGTCCTTTTTGAGCAGCTCGTTGACATACGCCGCGTATTCGATATTGGTGTCGAGCTTGAAGATGAGCTCCGGCGTGTAGTGCAGCTTCACCATGCGCCCCAGCTCGCGCCGGATAAAGCCCGCTGCGTTGCTCAGCGCCTTGACGAGCCCTTCCCTCTTTTCCTTTTCCAGCACGCTCACCCACACCGTGCACCAGCGCATGTCGCGCGTCACGTCGGCGCGCAGGATGGAGAAGGTGCCGCTCACGCGCGGGTCACGCACCTCCTCGCGGATGATCTGATCCAGACAGCGGCGCACCTCTTCCGAGACCCTGTCCGTGCGTTCAAACTTTGCCATTTTTCTTCATTCCTCCCGAACGATCGGTTTCGGGCCGACAAGGCCCTGATAGAGAACATGCAGGAGTGCAAATCCTGCGCTCCTGCATGCGTATACTTTGCGAAGATCAGCGCTCGATCTCTTCCATCTGGAAGCATTCGATGACGTCGTTTTCCTTCACGTCGTTGTAGTTTTCCAGGCCGATGCCGCATTCGTAGCCGGTGGCCACTTCGCGCACGTCGTCCTTAAAGCGGCGCAGAGAGGAGATCTTGCCTTCGTAGACGACGATATTGTCGCGCAGCAGGCGCACCTGCGCGTTGCGCACGATCTTGCCGTCGGTGACATAGGAGCCGGCGATGGTGCCGACGCCGGAGACCTTGTAGGTCTGGCGCACGGTCACGCGGCCCAGAGAGACTTCCTTATACTGCGGCGCGAGCAGGCCCTTCATGGCCTTCTGCACGTCCTCGATCGCCTGATAGATGATGCGATAGAGGCGCACGTCCACCTTTTCGCGCTCGGCGATCTCGCCCACATGCGCGTCATGGCGCACGTTGAAGCCGATGATGATGGCGTTGGAGGCGCTGGCGAGCATGATGTCCGTCTCGGTGATGGCGCCGACGCCGCCGTGGATGCAGTGCACGCGCACTTCCTCGTTGGTGAGCTTTTCCATAGACTGACGCACGGCCTCGACAGAGCCCTGCACGTCGGCCTTGATGATGATGTTGAGATCCTTGACCTCGCCGGAGGAGATCTGCTCAAACAGATCGTCCAGGCTGGTCTTGGTCTGGCTCTTGATCAGGGCCGCGCGCAGCTTGTCCTTGCGCTCCTCGGCGACCTGACGGCTGAGGCGGTCGTCGTCCACGGCGCTGAGCGTATCGCCCGCATCCGGCACGTCGTTAAAGCCGATGACCTCGACCGGCTGGCTCGGGCCCGCTTCCTTCACGCGCTCGCCGCGGTCGTTCACCATGGCGCGCACGCGGCCGTAGGCCGTGCCGGCGACGATCGTGTCGCCCACGCGCAGGGTGCCGTTTTTGACCAGTACAGTAGCCACAGGGCCGCGGCCCTTGTCCAGCTTGGCCTCGACGATATAGCCGCGGGCCTTGCGGTCCGGGTTGGCGCGCAGGTTGCCCAGCTCGGCCACCAGCAGGATCATTTCCATCAGCGTGTCCACGCCCTCGCCCGTGTGCGCAGAGCAGGGCACCATGATGGTGTCGCCGCCCCAGTCTTCCGCGACAAGGCCGTATTCCGTCAGCTCCTGCTTGATGCGCTCGGGGTTGGCGACGGGCTTGTCGATCTTGTTGATGGCGATGATGGTGGGCACGTTGGCGGCCTTGGCGTGGTTGATCGCCTCGACCGTCTGCGGCATGACGCCGTCGTCCGCCGCCACGACGAGGATGGCGATGTCGGTGACCTGAGCGCCGCGGGCGCGCATGGCGGTGAACGCCTCGTGGCCCGGGGTGTCGAGGAAGGTGATCGTCTCGCCGCTGACCTCGGCGGTGTACGCGCCGATGTGCTGCGTGATGCCGCCGGCCTCGCCGGAGGTGACGTGGGTCTTGCGGATATAGTCCAGCAGGCTGGTCTTGCCGTGGTCGACGTGGCCCATGATGGTCACGACCGGCGGGCGCTTGAGCAGCTGCTCCTCGGTGTCTTCCACGTCCTCGGCGGAGAGCGCGTCTTCGGCCGTCTCGGCCAGCTTGAGCTCGAGCTCGATGCCGAACTCGGAGCAGACCAGCTGCGCGGTGTCGAAGTCCAGCTCGTTGTTGATGGTAGCCATGATGCCAAGGAGCATCAGCTTTTTGATGATCTCGTTGGCCGGCTTGCCGATGCGCTCGGTCAGATCCTTGACGGTGATGGTCTCGGCGGTCATGAAGGCCTTTTCGATCTTCACCGGCTCCGGATGGGCCTGCTGCGCCTGCTTTTTCTTATTCTTCTTGGTGCGGACGAAATCGTCGTCCATGTTCATGATCGCGCCGCGCGTCTGCGGACGGTTGGGCACCTTCTTGGCCCTCTCCGGATCGTTCTGGCGCACATACTGCTTCTTATTGGGATCGTAATTGGATACGCGTTCCTTTTCGACCGTGGGCGTGAGCTCCGGACCGCGATTGCGGCCGCCGCCTGCATATCCGCCCGAACGCGGCGCTCCGCCCTGCGGACGACCGCCTGCGGGGGCTCCGCCTCCCTGCGGACGCGGCGCGCCGCCCTGTGCCGGGCGGCCATACTGGCCCTGCTGCGCTCCGGGTGCCGGACGGCCATACTGGCGCTGACCCTGCTGCTGGGGAGCTGCTGCCTGCT
>JAUMYC010000340.1 GCA_030528845.1 Eubacteriales bacterium | reverse complement strand
TGCGCGGATAGAGCTTGGAGCCGCCGCCCTCCTCCGTGCCCCAGGAGAGATACACGCGCGTATCGGCAGAGATTTCGCAGCGCGCGATGTCCTCGCGGAAATCCTCCATGCACGGGCCGATGGTGCTGGAGAGGCACGCCGCCTTGGAGAACCATGTATTGTAGCGCACCGCAGCATACAGGCTCATCAGGCCGCCCATGCTCGCCCCGCCGATGGCCGTGCACTCGCGGAACGGCATCGTGCGGTAGTCGCGGTCGATCACCGGCTTGAGCTCCTCGATGATCCAGCGCATGGTCGTATCGCCCGTGCCCTTGATCTCGCCCAGAAAGCCCTTGGTAAAGTGATACGGGCAATACTCCACCAGACGGTCCGTCATCGAGCAGGTAACGCCCACGATGATCATCTGCTTGTGCCAGCCGTCCATAAATTCCTTCAGGCCCCAGCTCTTGCCGTAGGTAGCGTCCTCGTTGTAAAAGAGGTTGTGCCCGTCAAAATAGTACATTACCGGATAGTGTTCGCCGCTGTGATCGTAATCGTCTGGCAGATAGATATGCAGCGTGCGCATCTCGTCCGCCGGCGTAAAGAGAATATCGCGCTTGATGACCATGATCCTTGTCTCCGTTCCTGCTTTGTCTGCGCGCCGCATGTCGCTCCCCGGCGCGCCGCTTTCCCTATCTTACCACAAACGCCGCCGTCTGTCTCATAATACTTATGATCCCATCAAAAGCCCAGCAAAGAAAAAAACACCGGCGCGGGAATCCTCTCTCCCCAGCCGGTGCTTCTTTCGGTTGTAGATGCGCGCGCTTTCCTTCTTTTTCGTCACGGGGTTTACGTCTCCCCACGTTCCGCGGGCGCGCCGGTCGACAGCCTTCTTTTGCTTCTTGCTCAGCTTTTCATACGGCACAAAATCCTGCATGGCAAAACCCTCCTTGCTGTGATTACGGTTATATTATATCACATTTTAGAGAGTTTTGCAAATTCCTTACAGGATGCCGTACTTGGCAAACGCGTCCTTGAGCAGCATGCCGCTGCGCAGCGCGTCGCGCACGAGGTTTTCCCCCGCGATCTTTTCAAACGCCAGTTCAATTGTCTTGTCGATGACCTCGCCCGGCACCACGACGATACCGTCGATATCGCCAAAGACCAGATCGCCTGCGCACACGCGCACGCCGCCGCACATGATCGGGCAGTCGTAGTCCGCCACGAGGCAGCGGCCCTTGGAATCCAGCGGATTGCGCCCGGCGGCAAAGAGCCTGAACTGGCCGGAGAGCGCCTTGATCTGCGTGATGTCGCGCACCGCGCCGTCGATGATCGCGCCGCGGGCGCCGCGGGCAATGGCCGCGTTGGTCATCAATTCGCCCCAGAAGCCGTTGTTGCAGCTGGGATTGGCGCATACGGCGATATCGCCCTCGCGCAGCGCATCCACCGCCTCAATCTCCGTCGCGTAGGCCTCCTTAGGCTGCTCAAACACATCGTAGGCCAGCACCGTGCGCGCCACGCCCACCAGCTTATACCCTTCCTCCAGCGGATAGATCCGGCTGTCCATCGCCTGATGGCGGTAGCCCAGCTCATCCAGGATATCGCACAGCACGGCGGTGTTGAGTTCCTTCTCGATCCGGTCAAGATATTCCTTCGTGTACGTCATCCTCGCGTCCTCCCTGCTCTGTCCATCGTTATTTCCAGTATGCGCCGTCGAGATTGCGGTACGCCAGCGCCTCCAGCACATGCGCCCGGCCGATCTGCTCTTCCCCGGCCAGATCCGCAATCGTGCGCGCAACCTTCTTGATCCTGCTCAGCGCGCGCATGGAGAGATTATACTTTTCGCACGCACGCTCGATGATCGCCTGCTCGGCGTCGCCAAGGCGGCAATGCGCCTCCACCTGCCGTGCCGTCAGCTCCGCATTGCTTGCCACATCCTCGCCCGCGTATCGCGCCTGCTGCATCGCTCTGGCGCGCTGCACGCGCTCGCGGATCACGCTGGAGGGTTCCTCCGGCGCGGCGTTTGCGATCTCCTTCACCGGCACGGCAGCAACCTCCAGCTGCATATCGATACG
>JAUMYC010000339.1 GCA_030528845.1 Eubacteriales bacterium | reverse complement strand
CGCCGCTACAAACGCAGCTATCATAACCATAATTTGTATGGCTTTTTTGTTTTTTACAATGTTTTTTGCCATACCATATACAACGTCTGCAATAACCGCCGCAACGCCCGCCTGCATGCCCTGCAGCAGCGCCGCGAAGTACACGTTGTCCGCCAGCATCTGGTAAAAGAAAGAAATCACCGTGATGATGACGAGCGGCGGAATCATCGTGCCGCACACGGCAGCCGCAATGCCCGGGATCCCCGCCAGCCGCTGACCCACGAGAATCGACGCATTGACCGCGATCGCGCCGGGGGACGACTGCGCGATGGCCGTCATGTCGAGCATCTCGCTGTCCTCCAGCCAGTGAAGCTCGTCCACCAGCTTGCGCTTCATCAGCGATACGATGACGAAGCCCCCGCCGAAGGTGAACGTGCTGATATAAAGCATGATCAGAAACAGCCTGCCGCACAGCTGCAGCCTGCCGGGTGTTTTTTCCGCCATGATCCATCCTCCTTTTGATGTCTGAAGCCGTATTTTGTTCAACAGATGATATCTTACCATATGACAAACGATATGTAAAATGCTATAATTCTATCGGATGCATACCTTTTACGCATAGTTGATCAGGAGGAGGCGTCACATCATGACCATCCGTCACATGGAGATCTTTCAGGCGGTCTACCGCGCGGGCAGCGTGACCCGCGCCGCCGAAGCGCTGCACATGACGCAGCCGTCCGTCTCGCGCACCGTTCAGGAGATCGAGCGCGCATACGGCGTGACGCTCTTCGACAGGATGAACCGCCGCCTCTACCCCACCGCCGACGCGCATGAGCTGTACGCGTGGACCATGCGCATCACCGACGCGTGCGAGGCCATGGACAAATCGATGCTCCGCCGCGACGGTCACGGCGAAATCCGCGTGGGCGCAACGCTCACCCTCGGCGCATGCGACCTGCCGCAGCTCGTCCGCCGCCTTTCCTCCGAGCTGCCGGGGCTGACCATCCGCGCCACCGTCGCCCCCGGCGCGGCGCTGAGGCAAATGCTGCTGGATAACCGCCTCGACCTTGCGCTGATGGAGGGCGACGTGCAGGACGAATCGCTCCTGTGCCGCCCCTTCGGCGAGGATACGCTCTGCCTGATCGCCCCGCCCGGCCATCCGCTGACCATGCAGCCGTCCATCTCCCTTGCGCAGGCCGCATCCTACCCGCTGCTCCTGCGCGATGAAGGAAGCGTCTGCCGCATGCAGGTGGATCGCCTGCTGACGTCGAATCAATGCCGGAAGGAGCCGCTGTGGACGTCCGCGAGCAACGAAGCGCTCATCCGCGCCGTGGCGTCCGGGCTGGGCGTATCCATCCTGCCGGAAAAGGTCGTCCGCCGCGACGCACAGGAGGGCTCCGTCGCCGTCGTGCCCGTCACCGGCTGCGATTTCACGCGCCCCGTCGGTGCCGTATGGCACAAAAGCAAATACCTGAACGAAAGCATGCAGCGCCTCATCGCGCTCCTGATGCATAAGGAGGAACCTCTATGAACGTCCGTCTGATTGCCACCGACCTTGACGGCACCATGCTGTCCAGCAGGAAAACCGTCTCCGAGCGCACGCGCGAAACCTTCCGCCGCGCACGGGCGCAGGGCTGCCTGTACACGCTGGCCACCGGCCGCTGCTCGACCATTATCCCCCACGAGCAGCTGCCCGAATGCGATTACATGATCCTCGACAACGGCGCCGAAATCCGCGACCGCAAAACCGGCGAGGTCGTCTATGCCGCCCACATGGCCGAATCGGCGCTCCTGAAGCTGCTCGACGATCTGGACGGCTACCCCATCGCCATGGAATGCTTCGTCGACGGCACGCTGCTGATTGACGAGGCGCTGTATAAAAACCTGATCCAGGAGCAGTTCCACATGGGCCTGTTCGCCAAGGGGCTTGTGACCATTGTGCCCGACCTGCGCGCCTTCCTTGAACAGGGCAACGCCCGCGTGACGAAGATCAACCTGCTCTTCCGCGATCTTGCCTGCTTTGACGAGGTGGGCGAAAAGCTCTACGCCGCCTCCGGCTTCGAGGTCGCCAACGGCG
>JAUMYC010000101.1:5050-8788 GCA_030528845.1 Eubacteriales bacterium | reverse complement strand
GGATGCGCCATATGCGCCCGCGCCGCCCCCATCAGCTGCCGGAGCGCTCTGCAGATCCGCTCGACCGACCGCGCGCAGATGACCTCCTGCACCATCCGCTCCAGATCGAACGGCAGCGCAAGCTGCGCCGTCTCCGCGAACGTGCGCTTGACGCCCAGCTTGAAATATCTGCCGCCGTGCAGCATGAGCGCGTCGAGGAGCATGTACATCGCCATGCCGGCATGCAGACGCGCAGAAGCGAGATCTTCATCCATACAGCAGTCCGCAAAGGCCTTTTTCGCCTCGTCCAGCGCAGATCGCGCCTTCTCAAAGCGCTCGTCCGAGCAAAGCATCTGCCTCGCCCGGCTCCTGAGCACTTCGAGACGCTCGAGCGCGGCGGGATCGGGCGCATACACGATCTGCGAATCGAGCAGTTTTGACAAATGCGCGTGCGTACAGAGCGCGTCCGCCTCGAGCATGCTCCAGGTTGTGCAGTACAGATCGTACCCCACGCCGGCGTCGTCCAGCACGAACGCATCGCAAAGCGCGTTCCCGCGCCCGTCATTGACCAGTATCATCAGGTCGAGGTCGGACTTTTCGTGCATTTCGCCGGTCGCTGCCGAACCGTATACGCCGATCAGCGCAAGAGCGCCCGGACACGCCGCCTCCGCTTTCGCAATGACGGCGTCGATGATCTTCCCGTGCGTCCTGTTCAGCATCGTTATTCCGCCCCGTCGATGTAATATTCCGCCAGCGCCGCCGCGCCGATGACGCCTGCGTCGTTGCGATGGCGCGCGAGGGTGATGAGCACGTCGGAGGAATACTCCCACGGGTCGAGCTCCTCCATGGCCTCGTGCACGCCGTCGAGGAAATAGCGCCCCGCGCCGCTGATGCCGCCGCCAAGCACGACCACCTCCGGCTCAAAGACGGCCATAAGGCTGATGATGCCGAGGCAGACTTCATGGCAATATTCGCGGAACACGTCGCGCATGCGCCGGTCGCCGTCGCGCGCGAGGTCGATGGCCTCCTTGGCCGGGCGGCCCGCCATGCGCGCGAGCGCCGTGGCCGAGGCGTAGGCTTCATAGCAGCCCTTCATGCCGCAGAGGCACTGCTCGCCGCCCGCATGCACGATGATATGCCCCAGCTCCGCGCCGCCGTTGGCGCGGCCGCGGTAGGGCTGGCCGTTCACGATCAGCGCGCCGCCCACGCCCGTGCCGAAAGAGAGGAACACGGCGTGGTTGGCCCCCTTGCAGGCGCCGCTGGTCCATTCCGCCTGCATGGCGGCCTGCGCGTCGTTGTCCACCCACACGGGCAGGTTCAGCTCCTGCGTGAGCAGATCGCGCACGGGCACGCCCTTAAATGCGATGTTGTCGCCCCAGACGCGGCCGGTCTGCAGGTCCACCGCGCCGGTGCAGGCCACGCCCACGCGGCTGAGCGGATAGCGCTCGCCCGCCTCGCGCACGCACTGCGCGATCTTGCCGAGCATCGCCTCCGGGTCGCCCGTCTCAAAGGGGATCTGATGCCGCCAGATGGGCTCGATATTCTGTCCGATCACGCCCATTTTCACGCTCGTTCCGCCGATATCAATTCCTATAGTATACATAATTTCACCTTTATCCTTCTTTTATGCCATTTCACGTTCGCGCTGCGCGATATCGTCCAATATCCCGCAGACCACATGCCACAGATCGCTGCCCTCGCGATAATCGGCCTCGAGCGCGTAATGCGCGCGCCTCTGGCGCAGCAAAGAGCGCGCCACCTCGGCGTTCTCCGGCTCGTAGACGGCGATGGACGTGCCGCCCTTTTGCTTGGTCATCTTCATGCAGGGCACGTCCGTGTAGCCGTCGCCGATGTAGATCATATTGCGGAAGGGGACGCGGCGGCGGGCCTCCGGGGTGAAGTCGTTCAGGTCGCGGTCGTTGGTGATGTCGAGGATGCCCTTGTTGATGCGGAAGAGATACTGCGTCTTGGCCGTATAATTCACAGCCGTGGCCGGCCAGAAGGGAAGGCCCTGCTCGTCGTAGGCATAGGAAGCCGCGAACGCAGCCTTGAATTCCCCGGCGATACGGCTGCCCTCGATCAGCTCAAGCAGGCCGGAGGAGATGATGTAATGCTCCAGCTCGAGGCCCAGCCCCTTTGCAAAGGCGTTCGCCTTGGCAAACCATTCCTCCACGCCGGGGTAAAATTCGATCGTGCCGCCAAGGCGCACGAAATCCTCGCGCCGCAGCTCGATCCCCAGCCGCCGCGCCCGGGAAAGCGTGACCATCATATAGGACAGAATGCCGTCGGCGTTATGCCGCAGCGCAAAACGGCGGCACTCGGCCCAGAAGTCGTCCGGCTCGGCGCGCAGCTCTTCCAGCAGGCCGAATTCCTGCATGTTGCGCGGCGTGAGCGTGTGGTCAAAGTCGTAGATCAGCGCTGCTCTGGGCAAATTTCATTCCCTCCCCGTTGTATCCCGTCGGTCAAAAAACAGACGCGGGCAGACGCAAAGCCTGCGCCTGCCCGGTTTTCCTGTGCAATGTCGTTATACCATCTGCCGGAGCACGGCCTGCTCGTCCGGAAAGCGCTCGCGCACCTCTGCCAGATGCGCATGCGTGCCGATATCCACGCATTCGCCCGGATAGAACCACACGCGCATGTCCTTGCGGGTGTAGAGCCATGCGGGGAAGCGGCCGGGGGAATCGCCGTTGTTGCCCTCGTCGAGGAACTGGCCGACGAGGGGCAAGCTGTCCCTGCGGTAGAGGTAGATGGCGAAGATAGCGATGTCCGTCTCGGGCTCGGCGGGCTTTTCGTGCAGCCGCACGACCTTGCCCGTCTCGTCGAGCGTGGCGATGGCCATGTTCTTGCGGTCTTCATAATCCGGCATATGCCATGCCAGCAGCGTATCGCAGCCGGTGCGCTCAAAATCGGCCAGAAAGCCTTCCAGCGAGAAGGTGATGAAATTGTCCGACGCGGCGACCATGACGTCGTCGTCGATGCCCGCGTGCTCGATGGCATAGCGCACGTCGCCCACCGCGCCGAGGCGCTCGTTCTCGTCCTTGGTGCCGTCGTCGATGACTTCCAGAGAGATCTCCGGCCAGCGCCTGCGCGCGCCCTCGGCCCAAGCGCAGAAGGCCTCGTAATAGCGATGGTTCGAGACCACATACGCGCCGTCGAAGCGGCCCGTGCGCGCCATATTGTCGTAGAACCAATCCAGCATGGGCCTACCGCCGATCTCCAGCAGCGCCTTGGGCATATTTTTCGTCAGCGGATACAGCCTCGTCGCATAGCCCGCCGCAAGGATGATCGCTTTCATACGCACACTCCCGTAGACAGGAGCCGGCCTCGCCGCCAAAGCTCCTCATATTTCTTTAACTTATTCTATACAAAATGAAAAGTTCCTGCCGGAACGGGCAATTTCTGCGCCCGTTCCGCGCGCCCCTACGGCGTTCTTCTCCGTTCGTAGGGGTCGGCCTTGCGCCGACCCGTATCGCAGACAAGGGCGCAAGGCTTTCTTCGCGCTCTCTGTACGCACAGCAGCCCTCCGCCTCCTCCGAGGCGAAGGGCCGCCGCAAAAGTCCGTATTCCTTTAGCCGACCAGCGGGATCTCCAGGCTCTCCGTTCCATAGTGAACGAGCAGCGCGGCGCTTTCCATCGCCTCCAGCGCCTCGCTCGGGATCTCCGCCGCCGCGACGACGCGGTTCTGCGCCAGCGGCAGCACGGTGCTGGTAAAGCCTTCGCCCTCGTCGGATTCGGCGCGCAAAGTGCAGCTGTAGCGGA
>JAUMYC010000101.1:527-4950 GCA_030528845.1 Eubacteriales bacterium | reverse complement strand
CATCGCCGCCCTGCAGGCAGCTGATGAGCCCTTCGTCGGCCGCGCCGGTGACGACCATGCCGTAATACTCCTGCGCCCGCGCGACCGCCTCGGCGGTCTTTTCCTTGAATTCGTATTCCTCTTCTCCCACATAGAACCCTGCGGCGATAAGCAGCTGCTGCAGCTTTTCCACGTCCTCGCCCCTGTCCTTGAGGGTGATCAGCTCGATGCTCTCGGCAGCATAAGAGCTGTAATACAGATCATAGTCCAGCGCCGCGTTCCATTCGCTCCAGGAGCGATCCCAGAGGTCGTAGGAGTCGACGTGGAACGACTCGAGCGTTTCGAGCAGGTCAAAGCAGCCCAGCGAGGCCTTTTCGAGGCGCTCGCGCGCGTTTCTGGCCTTTTCGGTCGCAGAGATCTCCGTGCGATAGACGTCCGTCTCGCCGTAGAGCACGAGGGTGATCTCCTCCGCGCCGGCGATCAGCTCCAGATCGTCGGCCAGCCGCATCGGCAGCACCACGCGTTCCCCGCGCACGCCGCCTGCGGAAATGCTCTGCGCCTGTGCGTTCACGTCAAAGCGCTTGCCCCCGGCGAGGAGCGAGACCGCGCGCACGCCGATGGGCTCGCTGGCGAAGAAGTTGATCTCGATCTCCGGGCGGAGGGTGCCGGTCTGCTCGTTGCCGGAGAGGCGCAGCTGGAACACGGCAAAGCCGTCCTTCATGGCGTTTTTGCCCTCTTCCGCAGCCACGGCGTCCAGCAGCGCTTCGAACGTGGGATCGGACACCGACCATTCGCCCGTGCTTTCATCCAAGGCAAAGGAGGAAAAACGATCCAGCCCTTGTGTGTCATACCCCTGAGCAGCCATTTGCGCATAACCGGGAAGGCTCAGGGCCAGCACAAGGCAGAGAAGCAGCGTAAAGATCCGTTTTTTCATTCGTTTTTCCTCCTTCGCGTTTCGTATATCTCGCTTATCTCCACTTTGCCTGCGGGGATTCCGGGCTGATCTGCATGATCTCGATGCGGTTGCCGTCCGGGTCCGCCGTCCAGGCCTGAATGTTGAAATCGGAGCCCTGCTTGGGCTGAGAGGTGATGTTCACGCCGCGCGCCTCAAATTCCTTCACGGCCGCGACGCAGTCCTCGACTTCGAGGCAGAGGTGGGTATAGCCGTTGTTGTTGTTCACAAAGCCCGGCTTGGTGTAGAACAGCTCGATGAACTGGCCGCCGCCCAGGTGCAGATATTCGATCCAGGGCTCGCCCGTCTGCGGGTTCGGCAGAGAGAAGGCATGCTCAAAGCCGAGGCCGTTGCAATAATATTCGATCGATTTTTTCATGTCCGCCACGTTGAACGCGAGGTGTCCGATGCACTTTTTCATTTTTCTTCCTCCTTTGTGTAGTAGCAATCCACGATCTGTGCGAAATAGAGCGTGTGCAGGTCGTTCTGAGGATACCAGCGCTTGAGGACTTCCGGATCCATCCGGTCCATCTCCGTCTGCATTTTCACTTTGCATTCGAAATGCAGGCCGCATTCGCCCACGACCGGCGCGGCGACCTTTCGGCCCGGCACGGCTGTAAGCCCATGGCCGGAGAACTTGTCGACGTCTCTGCCAGAGGCCGAGCCCGCGAAGGCGAGCTGCTCTTTGCAGCTGTCGTCCAGCGGCACGCTCACGGTAAAGTCCGTCGTCTTCTCCAGCAGCTCGTGGGTGTATCTCTGTCTGCGCACGCACACGGTGAGCACGTCCATATACCAGTACACGCCGATGGAGGCCCAGCCGATGGTCATCGTGTTGGGCTTTTCGCCGCCGACCGTCAGAAACACGCCGCCGTCATACAGCTTTTCCAGAAACTGCTTCTCCGCGCCCGGGAGCACTGTTTTCATCCCTTCACACACCCTCTTTCTCTTCTATATCGTTTTCTTGCCTTTCTGCCGAAGGAGAGGGCTTCTCCTCCGCATCCATTATACTCCAAACCCGCCGCAAAATATAGCCCTTCGCAAAATTCGTCTGCATTCTGCCTTTTTTTCAGGCCGCGCTTGCAAAGACAGGCGGAAGCATGTAAAATACACTCATAATGCTGCCACACTCAGTACACATTTTGCATTATGCTATGTATAAGAGAGGATGACTCTGTTTGAACACGCAAGCCGCAGGGCGCAGGCGCCGCATGGGAGACCGCAGGGAGGGCCGTCTCGTGCGCACTCTCACGCCTATGAACAAGCTCATGCCCTTTATCATGAAGCACCGCAACGACGCGCTCAACGCCTTCAGCGACGAGATCGAAGTGAGCAATGCCGAGGCGTATGTCCGTCAAAAGAAGGCGGAGGGCAAGACCGACTTCTCCATGCTGCATCTGCTCATCGCCGCCTATGTGCGCACCGTCTCGCAGCGCCCGGGCCTGAACCGCTTCGTGGCCGGCCAGCGCATCTACGCGCGCGACGACGTCGAGGTCAACTTCATCATCAAAAAGGAGATGAAGCTCGATTCGCCGGACAGCTCCATTTCCGTGCACCTGCAGCCGGAGATGACGATGGACGAGATCTACGGCGTGCTGCACGATGCCATCGAAAAATGCCGCAGCGAGGAGACGAACTTTGACGACACGGCGCGCATTTTAGACATGCTGCCCCGCTTTGTCAAGCGCATGGCCATCTCGCTGATCTTCGCTCTGGACTACTGGGGTCTGCTGCCGCGCTTTCTGACCGACCTCTCTCCGTTCCACGGCAGCGCCTTCATCACCTCCATGGCCTCCATCGGCCTGCCGCCCATCCTGCATCACATCTACAACCTGGGCAACGTCTCGCTCTTTTTTGCCTACGGCATGACAAAAAAGCGCTATGAGCTGCAAAAGGACGGCAGCGTGGCCGAAAAGCGCTATATGGGCTTTTCGCTGGTGATGGACGAGCGCATCTGCGACGGCTATTACTTCGCCTCCGCCTACCGCTATCTCAACGTCATCCTGCGCAACCCGGCCCTGCTCGACCAGAGGCCGGAGAGCGTCGTGCGCGACGTAGACTGAACCGCGCGCCGACAGCCGCCAAAGAAAGGAAGTGCCCCGAACCATGAGCCGCGACTACAAGGCAATCTTTGAACAGGGCGTGAACCGTGAAAACAGCAACGCCACCAAATGGGACAACCGCCTCTCCTCCTTCGGCAAGGCCGACATCGTGCCGATGTGGATCGCCGACACGGATTTCCCCACCCCGCAGGAGGTCATCGACGCGCTGGTCGCCCGCGCGCAGCACGGCGCCTTCGGCTATTCCGCGGGCAAGTCCGGCGACAAGGCCGCCTGCGTGCGCTGGATGCAGCACCGCCACGGCGTGGAAGGCCTGAGCGAGGAAATGCTCATGTTCACCCCCGGCGTGGTGGACGGCCTGTACATGGCTGTGCTGGCCCTGACCGAGCCCGGCGACAAAGTCGCCATCCAGCCGCCGGTCTACGGCCCGTTCCACATGGTCACGACCAAGGCCGGGCGCGAATTGTATTACAACCACCTCAAATGCGACGAAAACGGCCGCTACACCATGGATCTGGAAAACCTCGAGGAGGGGCTCAAGCAGGGCGTGAAGATGCTCATCCTCTGCTCTCCGCACAACCCCGTCGGCCGCGTCTGGACCGAGCAGGAGCTGACCGATCTGGTCGCGCTCATGAACCGCTACAACGCCGTCATCCTCTCCGACGAGATCCACGCAGACCTGATCCTGCCCGGCCACAAGCACACCTCCCTCTGCCGCGTCCCCGGCGCCGAGAGCGCGCTGGTGTGCGTCGCGCCGAGCAAGACCTTCAACCTGGCCGGCCTGCACCATTCCTTCATGATCATCCGCGACGAGAAGGAGCGCGAGGTCATCACCGCGAAGGCCAAGGAATGCGGCCTTGCGGGCAGCAGCCTCTTCGGCGAGGTGGCCTGCGCCGCCGCCTACACCCACGGCGAGCCGTGGCTCAACGCGCAGAACGAGTATATCGACGAAAACCGGAAGTTCGTGGAGGAATACATGGCCGCGAACGTGCCGGACGTGAAGGTGACGCGCATCGAGGGAACGTTCCTGATCTGGCTGGATTTCACCGCATGGGGCAGGAGCGAGGCCGAGCTCAAAGAGCTCCTCGTGCGCAGCGGCGTGGGCATGAACGGCGGCTCCTTCTTCGGCAAGGAATATTCCACCTTCTGCCGCATGAACATCGGCACGCCGCGCTTCAACGTGGAAAAAGGTCTGGCCGCCATCAAGGCCGCCTACGACGAAGTGCACGCCTGAGCTCCGCGCCGGGATCTTCTGCCGCGCCCAAGCCTCCCTTGTGCAAAGGGAGGTGGCACGGCGCAAGCCGTGACGGAGGGATTGGCATGCAGAGAAAGCACAATCCGCAGTTGGTGCCTTTGGCAAAGCTGCCGCGAACAGGCCTGCGCGCCGGGATCTTCTGCCGCGCCCAAGCCTCCCTTGTGCAAAGGGAGGTGGCAC
>JAUMYC010000101.1:0-427 GCA_030528845.1 Eubacteriales bacterium | reverse complement strand
GGCGCAAGCCGTGACGGAGGGATTGGCATGCAGAGAAAGCATAATTCGCATCTGGTGCCTTTGGCAAAACAGCTGCGCAAGGAAATGACAAAAGAAGAGCGTCATCTCTGGTATGACTTTCTGCGTTCCTATCCCGTCCGTTTCTCCCGACAGAAGGTATTGGGAAAATATATCGCCGACTTTTACAGCGCAGAAGCAAAGCTCATCATTGAGCTGGACGGTTCGCAGCATTACGAACCGGAAGAGCTGCAAAAGGACGCGGAACGCACCGCTTTTCTGGAAGCATACGGTCTGACGGTCATTCGAATTGCGAATAACGAAGTCAGCAGGAACTTTCGCGGAGTCTGTGCGTATATCGAGGCCGCGGTGGAACAATCCCTCAGTCAGCTTCGCTGACAGCTCCCTTTACACAAGGGAGCCTTGCCTC
>JAUMYC010000338.1 GCA_030528845.1 Eubacteriales bacterium | reverse complement strand
CCCAGCTCCTCCAGCGCGTCGGTATCGATGACCTCTATTGCGCCGCGGGTGAGGACGACCATGCCCTCCGTCTGGAAATACTTGAGCATTCTTGTAACGACCTCGCGCGCCGTGCCCAGATGCGCGGCGATTTTTTCATGCGTCATGCGCAGCAGGTTGCTCTGCTCGATGTCGCATTCTGCGATCAGGAAATGCGCCAGCCGCTGATCAAAGCTCTTGAACATCACCTGCTCCATCAGCCACATGACGTCCGTAAAGCGCGTCGCCATGATCTGGCTGGTGTAGTTGGCCACGTCGGCGTTTTTCTCCATCAGATTCTTGTAGAACGAGGGATCGATCAGGAAGAATTCCGTGTCCTTTTCCGCCGAAATGGTGATCTCAAACTGAATGCTGTTCATCATGCAGGATGCGGAAAACAGTCACATATCCCGCTCAAAGAGCCGGTAAAGCGTGATCTCCCGTCCCTCATCCGACGTCAGGTAGGCGCGCAGCTGGCCGGAGCGCACCACCAGAAGACCCAGACAATCGTTTGCGCCGTTGTGAAGCATCGTGCCCTTTTTGACGCTGCGCAGCTGGGTATGGGCGGCAAGGTCCGCCTGCTCCCTAGCGGAAAGGCGGGAGAATACGGGAAAGAATGCAGAAATCGACATGACAGTATACCTCCATGGATGGTTCAATTATACGTTTCTGCCCGCAATATGTCAATCAATCCCTGCAGTCGGTCATGAGGGGAAACCGTGAATAATCCACAGGAAGACAAAAACTGTGGAAATGTATAGGGGAAAAGAAGAGAAACAGAGATTGCCGCGCGCGGCTGCATGCGGTATACTGGGAGCATAAGGAGGGATTATCCGACATGAAAAGACTGCTCAGCTGCCATGCTTCTGATTTTATTTCCATGGGGAAAGAGGAACTGATTCACGCGATTGCCGCGTCCGAAGGACGGACGATTGCCTGCGAGACGATCGGCGTCATCCAGCCGATGCTCGGCGATCTGACCAACGCCGAATTCGTCTGCGCGATGGGCGCAGATATCCTACTGCTCAATATGTTTGACGTATGCGATCCCGTCATCCGCGCGCTGCCCCCGTGCGCGCCTGAGGAGACGATCCGCACGCTCAAGCGGCTGACGGGCCGCCCGGTGGGCATCAATCTGGAGCCCGTATCCGGCGACCCGGTGGACGACAGCGGCATGTGGGCGATGACCGGCGGGCGCAAGGCGACGCTGGAGAACGCGAAAAAGGCGGCCGATATGGGCGTGGATATGATCGTGCTGACCGGCAACCCGGGCATGGGCGTATCCAACGAGGCAATTGCCCATACGCTGCGCCTGTATAAGCGGGAGCTTGGAGACAGGCTGATCCTCTGCGCGGGCAAGATGCATGCCTCCGGCGTGATGAAGGAGGGCGCACGCGCCATCCTCACGCAGGAAGACGTCAGGACATTCGCCGAAGCCGGCGCGGATATCATCCTCATGCCGGCGCCGGGCACCGTGCCGGGCATGACGCAGGAGATCGTCGGCAATCTGATTGCCTGCGCGCATGGCCTTGGCTGCCTCGCGCTGACGGCGATTGGCACTTCGCAGGAGGGCGCGGATACGGACACCATCCGCCGCATCGCGCTGATGGCCAAGATGGCGGGCGCGGATATCCATCATCTGGGCGATACGGGCTATGGCGGCATGGCGCTGCCGGAAAACATCATGGCGTATTCCATCGCCGTGCGCGGAATCCGCCACACCTATCACCGCATGGCCGATTCCATCAACCGATGACGCGCTCTGCCGGGCGGATTTTCGCCCCGGGCGACATTTGGACCGCGCCGATGTATCGTTGAGCGGATATGTATTGTGGTTTTTTGCTGTGTATGATACTGTATCTTCACGCAAAGCCCCAATACTCCCCCGACGGCCGGACTCGCCGGCCACAAGAAAGGAATCCGCTATGACTGAGAAAATCAAATGGATGATCATTGAACTGTTGATCCGCCTGCGCGTGCTTGCGCCGTGCTATGTGCGTGCCGACAGGCGAAACAGAAGATAAATGAAAATCATGCAGCCGCCTC
>JAUMYC010000337.1 GCA_030528845.1 Eubacteriales bacterium | reverse complement strand
TTCCCTCCTTCATTATCGCAGCAGCTCCACCACCGCGGCGTTCTGCACGTCCAGCCCCTCCGGCGTAAGACAGAACGCGCCCTTTCCAGCCGCGCAAGCCCATTTTCGCAAAGCACCCGTATCCCTTTTGCAAAGCACCGCTCAAAATCAACACCATAGCGCGCCGAAAACGCATCCGGCGCAATGCCCGCCACGGTACGCAGCTCCAGCATCACCGCTTCTTCGATCTCATCCTCCCGCGTGAGCCGCTCCCGCTCCAGCCCGGTCTGCCCGGCCAAATACCCGTCCAGCGTATCCGCATTGCAAAAGCGCTCCCCGCGCATGAGCGAATGCGCCGCGCAGCCCAGCCCGAGGTAATCCCCCCTGCGCCAATAGCACAGATTGTGGCGGCATTCCATGCCCGGCCGCGCGTAATTCGAGATCTCATAGCGCAGAAGCCCGCCCTGCTGCAGCTTTTCCGCGGCCATGCGCTGCATGGCGAGCACCGTATCCTCCTGCGCAGGCGCAAGCTCGCCCCGCTCGATGCGCCTCGTCAACGGCGTTCCCTCTTCCAAGATCAGGCTGTAACAGGAGACATGCCCGACGCCCAACGCGAGAGCGCAGTCCAGCGACTCACTCCATTGCTCGATCGTCTGTCCGGGCAGCGCATACATCAGGTCCAAATTGATCCGCTCAAACCCGGCCGCGCGCGCCTGCTCCACGGCTTCTTCGATCTCCCTGCGGCTGTGGATGCGCCCCAGCAGCCGCAAAAGCTCCTCTTGAAACGCCTGCGCGCCGAAGGAAATGCGGTTCACACCCGCATTTTTCACGCATTCGAGCCAGCCCGGCGCGAGCGTGCCGGGGTTCGCCTCGATGCTGATCTCCGCGCCCTCTTCCACCGAAAACAGCCTGCCTAATTCCTCCAAAATGCGCGCGATCAGGCGGCCTTCCAGAATGCTGGGCGTGCCCCCGCCGATGAAAATACTGGGCACGGAAAACGAACCGTATTGCTTTTGCGCCTCTCGCGCTTCCAAAAGCAGTTTTTTTACATAAAAATCCATATCCCCCTGCCGATCCGGGAACGAAGCAAAATCGCAATAGGCGCATTTTTGCCGGCAGAAGGGGATATGGACGTAGATCGCCGCCTTGTTTTTCTCGTTCATCCGACGATCGCCTTGCCGGAGGAGGTGCCGATGCGGGTCGCGCCGGCCTCGATGAGGGCGAGGGCGTCTTCCTTCGTGCGCACGCCGCCGGAGGCCTTCACGCCGATCTCCGGGCCGACGGTCTTGCGCATGAGCGCGATGTCGTGCGTATTGGCCGCGCCGCCGGAGAAGCCCGTGCAGGTCTTGACGAAATCCGCGCCCGCCTCGACGGCCAGTTCGCACGCGCGCACCTTTTCCTCGTCGGTCAGCAGGGCGGTCTCGATGATGACCTTGACCAGCTTGCCCTGCCCGGCCTGCACGACGGCCTCGATATCCTCCCGGACCAGCTCGTCGTCGCCCGCCTTGAGCGCGCCGATATTGATGACCATGTCCAGCTCGTCCGCGCCGTCTTCGACTGCCTTTTCGGCCTCAAAGGCCTTCACAGCGCTTGTATTTGCGCCCAGAGGGAAGCCGATGACGGTGCAGGTCTTCACGCCGCTGCCCGCGAGCAGACCCGCGGCCAGCTCCACATGCGCGGGGTTCACGCACACGCTGGCAAAGCCGTATTCAATGCTCTCTTCGCACAGCTCCCTGATCTGCTGCGCCGTCGCTGCCGGCTTGAGCAGCGTGTTGTCGATATATTTCGCAAGGTTCATAATGAAGCCTCCTTGTTCTTTTCTTTTTTAGCGGGGAGGGACTTTCTTTTTTTGCGAGAAACCCTTTTCTTTTGAAAAAGAAAAGGGTTTCTCGCGCTCTTCCCAAAAGAAATCAATTAAGGGGATGTGATTCAATTGTGATAATAAATCGCAATCTCAAATACAGGTTTCTTTAGGAAGGGATTCGAGGGAATACTTTTCTTTTCCAAAAGAGTCGGCATGGCCGACTGACAATAGCTGCCGCCGTTCCTTCCGCTTTGATATGCTGTCCCAAATAATGTTTTCTTT
>JAUMYC010000100.1 GCA_030528845.1 Eubacteriales bacterium | reverse complement strand
AATCTAATAATAAAAGCAGCCCTCCGAAAGGCAGTTGAAAACCTTTCGGAGGGCTGCTTTTTATAGACGGGCTCATCAAAGTATCATCCTGATGTGGTTTCTTTGGGGAGGGTGCGGGAGGGGTGTTTCTTTTTCTGAAGAAACACCCCTCCCGCCAAAACCTCTTACCCACCGACCCGGTGGCCGGTGATGGAGACTTCGGCGACATGCCGGCCGAGGTCGTCGCGCACCGAGACGCTGTAGAAGCAGGCGGAGCGCCCCTCGCGCACGCAGCGCGCCTCGGCGACGAGGCGCTTGCCCTTGGGCGCGGAGAGGAACTGCACGGAGGAGGAGAGGGTCACGGTCTTGGTGCGCATGGCGTCGCAGGCGACGGCGAAGGCGAAATCCGCCAGCGTGAAGCTGACCCCGCCCATGACCATGCCGTGCCCGTTGACGTGCAGCGGGCCGATCTCCAGAGAGCACACGGCGCGCCCTTCCTCGCAGGAGTCGATCTGCGCGCCCGCCGCCTCGATGGCGAAGCGGTCGGCCTTGTATTTCTCGCGCATTTCGTTTATGTAGGAATCGCTCATGCGTTCAGGCTCCTCGCGTAGGCCTTTTTGGCCAGCAGCAGCGCGCCCGTCGCGCCGGAGGCCGTGCCCAGCCCGGGCTCGACGATGTAGCTGTCGATGTGCTCGAGGATCTCGCTCTTGCCGATGTAGCGGTTGAGCCGCTCAAGCACGTTGGCGCGGATCTTGGGGAAGAGGTGCTTTTGCTGCATGACGCCGCCGCCGAGGATGATCTTCTCCGGGGAGAAGGAGCAGATGGCGGAGATGCACATCTGCGCGAGGTAGGCCGCTTCCAGATCCCACGCGGGGTGATCCGGCGCGAGCTCCTTGGAGCTCTTGCCCCAGCGCTTTTCGATGGCCGGGCCGCAGGTCAGGCCTTCGAGACAGCCGGCGTGATAGGGACAGAAGCCGTCCGGCGCGGGGTCGCCCGGCTCCTGACGCAGCAGGATATGGCCCAGCTCCGGGTGCATCAGGCCGTGCACGAGGTTGCCCTCGACGATCAGCCCGCCGCCGACGCCCGTGCCGATGGTGACATAGAGGCAGGATTTCAGGCCCTTGGCCGCGCCCAGCTCGTATTCGGCCAGCGCGGCCGCGTTCACGTCCGTGTCGATCATGGCGGGCACGCCTAAGGCCTGCTGCATGCGCGGCAGCAGGGGCTGGTCCACCCACGCCAGCTTGGGCGAGGTGGTGATCCAGCCGTATTTCGGGCTGCTTTCGTCCAGCTCGACCGGGCCGAACGTGCCCACGCCCAGCGCGGCGATGCCCTTGCCCGCAAACCATGCGTTCATTTCGTCGATGGTGACCTGCGGGTCGCGGGTGGGGATGGACACCTGCTCGAGGATCTCGTTGTGTTCATTGCCGATGGACAGCACCATTTTGGTGCCGCCGGCTTCCAGTGCGCCAAAAAGCATATCGTATTTCTCCCTTCTTCAGGCAAAAAATCGTTCTTTCATACAGTATACCGCGCAAAAAGCCGGCGCGCAAGTGCGCCGCGGGATGTATCGCCCGGCAAAAAGCGGGGAATGCTCTTGGCAGGAGAAAAACGGAGGTGACAAAAATGGACCACAACAAGGAATTCCTTTCGGAGATCGCCCGCAGCGCGCGCATGGGCAAGGAGGCCGCGGTCGTGCTGCTGGAGAAGGTGCAGGACGAGGGCCTGCGCCGCGAGATCGGCCAGCGCAAGGCGGAATACAGCGAGCTGGAACACCGGGCGGACGACCTGCTGGCCGACAGCGGCACACAGCCCGAGCCCCTGCCCGCCATGAGCAAGGCCGGGCTGTGGATGGGCATGCAGATGGAAACGCTCGCGGATAAATCGGACTCGCACATCGCCGAGATCATGATCCAGGGCTCGAACATGGGGATCATCGAAATGACGAAGAACAAGAAGCGCTTTGCGCAGGCCGCGCAGGAGACTATGGCGCTGGCGGACAGCTTTCTGGCCATGGAGGAGGGCGGCGTCCAGCGGATGAAGGAGTTCCTTTAAAAAGGCGGGCGCGCTCAGCGCTCCTCCGGCCATTCGCTCTCGAGCGAGGAGGTCTCGCAGGCGGAGGCGATGCGCAGCAGAAAGCGGCTGTTGCCGGGCTTGTCCGGGCCGGGGAAGAGGCTGCGGCGGGAAGGAGAGCCCGGGCGGCGCCATGCGCAGTCTACGGCATGGCGGATGGCCCGCTCCACGGCGGGCGCGCTGACGTGAAAGGCAGAGGCGACCTGCGGATAGAGCTCCTTGCTCATGCTTGCGCCGCCCTGCAGCAGGAGCAGCCGCACCGCCTCGGCGGCATAGCGATAGCCGCTCAGCTCGGGCGAGAGGCCCATCCTGCGCAGCAGCGCCTGCACGAGAAGGTCCGGCGGGGCGACGCCGGGGGCCACGGCGCTCTGCGCGGCGTCGGAGAGCTCGGCCAGCTCGCGCATGCGATCAAACACGACCGGAAGCACGCAGGGCTTGAGCATGAAGTAATCCGCGCCCAGCCGCATGGCCTCCTCGATGCAGAAATCGCGCACGAGATGGGACAGGACGAGCACCTTCGGGCGGCGCGGCAGCCTGCGTACGCGCGCGATGAGCTCCATGCCGTCGATAAACTGCAGCGTCAGGCTCGTGACGAGCACGTCCGGCTCCTGTTCGCGCACGAGGCGCTCCGCCTCGCGGCCGTCCGCCGTGCTGCCGCAGAGGAGAAAACTCCCGCTGCGCGCGGCAGAGAGCGCAAACAGACGGCGGAATTCGCCGCTGCTGTCGCTGTGACAGACGCGGATGCAGCCCAAGGGTGATCGCTTCCTTTCTGTGCGCGGGCGAGCCTCCCGCATCGCCGTTGTATTACGGGGAAAATGATACCATGACGGGCGCAAAAATACAATACATTGGAAGCTAAAATTTGAAAATATAGCGCATATAAGAAGTGTTTTTCGGAAAGAGTAGTTTGTGGGAGGGATCGAGATGAACCGGAACAGGAAACCGTTTTTTGTTGCCGCATGCGCGCTGTTGCTGGCGCTGCTGCTGGCAGGCTGCATGAACGCGGGCAACCGCACCACCGACCACCCGAACGAGGCCGAGCCCAGCGGCGTGCCCTATGTGGGCACGGCCCCGGAGGGCACGACCACCGCCGCGCCCACGCAGCAGCCCGCCGACGAACGGCAGGGCGCGCAGAACGCGCCCGTGGAGCCGTTTGACTGGAAGGCGAGCGTCGGGCAGGTGCAGGACAGGATCAACCAGTTCTCCGAGATCGCGGAGAGCACGGTCGTCGTCAGCGGGAACACAGCGCTGGTGGGCGTGAAGTTCGACCCGCAGTATCGCGGCGAGCTGACCGAGCGCATCCGCCAGATGATCGCCGGCGTGGTCATGTCCTTTGACGCGCAAGTGCAGACGGTGGCGGTCACGGCGGAAAGCGAGGACGTGGAAACGGTGCGCGAGCTCAGCGAGAAGATGGCGCAGGGCGACGAGAGCGCCGCGCGCACGGAAATGGACAAGATCATCCGCAACACGACCACCTTGAGCTGAAGCGCTTGACACGGGGCGGCCTCCGGGCAGATAATATGCCTGCGGAGGCCGCGTGTGTTTTTGAAGCACGGGAAGGGGGCGGGCGGCATGCGCGAAAAATGGATAGACGCGGGCATTTTGCTCGCGGCGGCGTGCCTTCTGGCGGCGCTCTGCCTGTGCTTTGGACGCGAGAGTCCCGCGCCGCTGCCGGAGCTGCCGCCGGTGCGCAGCGTCTCCGGAGACGGCGTGCTCCTGCGGGACGGCGAGGCGCGCATCGACATCAACACGGCCGGAGCGGGCCTGCTCATGGAGCTGCCCGGCGTGGGCGAGGCCACCGCGCAGAGCATCATCGAGCACCGCGCGCAGCACGGCCCGTTTTCCTGCGGGGAGGATCTGCTCGCGGTGAAGGGCATCGGCCCGGCCAAGCTCGAGCAGCTGCTGCCGTACATCGGCTTTGAATGAAATATAAAGAGAGAAGGCGTGAAGCCTTCTCTCTTTTATTTTTCGCCGCGGCGGGGCTCAGCGCCAGCCGTCGCTCTCGCCCAGCAGCATATATTCGACCGAATCGGTCAGCGCGATGACGGACGCCTCGATGATATTGGAGGAGACGCCCACGGTGGACCAGACGTGCTCGCCGTCGGTGGTCTCCATGGCCACGCGCACGCGCGAGGCCGTGCCCACGCTGTTGACCACGCGCACTTTGAAATCCTTGAGCCGCATGCGCCCGAGGCAGGGATAGAAGCGCGCGAGCGCCTTGCGCACGGCCAGGTCGATGGCGTTGACGGGGCCGTCGCCCTCGTCGGCGGTGATCTCCAGCTGGCCGTCCACGCGCACCTTGACATAGGCCTGCGAATTCTGCGCGTCCTCCGGCCGGCGGGAGACGACGTGGAAATCCTGCAGCTCGAAATAATGCCGCCTGCGCCCGAGCATGCCCAGCAGCCGCAGGTGCAGCGAGGCCTCCGCGCCCTCGAAGGAATAGCCCTCGGCCTCGAGCTCCTTGAGCTGCAGGAGGATCTTCGCCGTTTCCGGGCTGTTTTTGCTCAGGCGCGGGTCGAGCGCGCCCAGCCGCGTCATCAGCGCGCCGCGCCCGGAGACCTCGCTGACCAGATAGCGCCTTCTCGCGCCCAGCGCCTCCGGGTCGATATGCTCGAAGGAGCGCGCGTCCTTGAGCATGGCGTCGATATGCATGCCGCCCTTGTGCGCGAAGGCGCTGCGCCCCACATAGGGGCTTTTTTCGTCCATGGGCAGGTTGGCGATCTCCGCCACGGAGCGCGCAGTGGGGGAGAGGCGCTCCATGCCGCCCTCGCGCAGGCAGGAGCAGCCGCATTTGAACACGAGGTTGGGCAGCAGAGTGCACAGGTTGGCGTTGCCGCAGCGCTCGCCGTAGCCGTTGACGGTGCCCTGCGCCTGCACGGCGCCCTGCTCTATGGCCGCGAGGGAGGCCGCGACGGCCAGCCCGCTGTCGTTGTGGCAATGCACGCCGATGCACTCGCCCAGCGCTTCGCGCGCGGCGCGCACGGCAGAGGCGATCTCTCCCGGCAGCGTGCCGCCATTGGTGTCGCAGAGGATGAGCCTGTGCGCGCCGGCCTGCCGCGCGGCCCGCAGGACCTGCAGCGCATAGGCGGGGTCGTCGCGGTAGCCGTCGAAGAAATGCTCGGCGTCAAAGAGCACGCGCAGCCCGCGCGAGACCAGAAAGCGCACGCTCTCGGAGATCATGCGCAGGTTTTCCTCCGGCGTGGTGAAGAGCACCTTTTCGACGTGCAGGCGCGAGGTCTTGCCGAAGAGGGAGACGACCTGCGCCCCGCAGGAGGCCAGGCTCAGGCATTCGGCGGATTCCTCGGCCTTTGCGCCGGGCCTGCAGGTGGAGCCGAAGGCGGCGACGGCGCTGTGGCTGAGCGCGGGGCGCTGGGCGAGATAGCGGAAGAGCTGCTCGTCCTTCGGGTTGGAGGCGGGGTTGCCCGCCTCGATATAATCCACGCCGAGGTCGTCGAGCAGGCGGATGATGCGCAGCTTGTCCTCCAGAGAAAAGACGACGCCCTCGCCCTGCGCGCCGTCGCGCAGAGTGGTGTCCAGGATTTCGATCCGGCGCTTTTCCATTCGTTCCTCCATCCGGCGCGGGGCTCATCTGGCCCAGAACGCCTTCATTTTTTCGGTCGCGCTGGCTGCATCCCGCGCGGCGCGCACGCGCCATGCGCCGGGCAGCAGCTCTTGATATTCCTCCGCGGCGTAGCGCTCGTCCAGCAGCAGCACCACGCCCCTGTCCTCCTCGGAGCGGATCACGCGGCCTGCGGCCTGCAAAACGCGCTCCATGCCGGGGTAGACATAGGCGTAGGCGCGGCCCTCGTCGCCGTCGTTCCATGCCTCGGCGAGCAGCTCGCGCTCAAAATCCGGCTGGGGCAGCCCCACGCCCACGACGGCGGCTCCGGAGAGCCGGTCGCCGGGCAGGTCCACGCCCTCGGCAAAGACGCCGCCCATCGCCACAAAGGCGACGAGGGATTCCTTTGGCTCGGGCTTCAGCATGGCGAGGAAGGCGTCGCGCTCCTCCTCCTTCATGCCGCTCTCCTGCCGGATGGCGCGCACGCGCCCCGCGCTGATGAGCACAAAGCGCTCGTAGACCAGCTGCAGATAGGCATGAGAGGGGAAGCAGGCCATGTAATTGCCCGTCTTCGCCCGGCACATGCTCAAAATGGCGCGGGCGATCTCTCCGGCGGTCTCCTCGCGCATGCGATAGCGCGTGTCCAGCGGCATGCGCAGCACGAGCAGATTTTCGCTGGGAAAGGGACTGTCCAGCTCCAGCAGCGCGTCGCCCTCTTCCCGCCGCACGCCGCTGATGCGCGCGTAATAATGCATGGGGGAGAGGGTGCCGGAAAAGAGCACGGCGCCGCTGGTGCGCAGCATGGCCTTGCGCAGGTATTCGGCGGGGTCCAGGCACCAGAGCCGCACGCGGTAGGCGCTCTTTTCGTTGTAGAGCAGCGCCTTGTAGCTGCCGTCGAAGGCGTCGCACGCGCGCTGATAATCCAGCGCCTGAAAGTAGCATTCCAGCAGCAGCTCGTGATATTCCGCGCGGCCCATCTTCTCGCGGCAGGCCTCCACGAAATCGTCCACCGGGCCGTACAGCCCGGCCGGGGGCTCCGCCTCCGCCGCGGGCATCTCCAATTCCTTGCACAGCGCGCGCATCTGCTTGAGCAGGGCGGCCGTCGCCTTGTAGAGGGTGCATTTGTCGCCCTCGGCGCGGGCGACAGCCCGCCGCAGCGCGAGCAGGTCGGCATATTTCAGCTCGGCCGAGAGCATCTCCCGCGCGCGGGAGGCGAGGTTGTGCGCTTCGTCGATGAGCAGCGCGCATTCGCATTTGCCGCCGTCGAAGAAGCGGCGCAGCCGCACCACGGGGTCGAAGACATAGTTGTAATCGCAGATGATCACGTCGGCTGTCTCGCAAAGATCGAGCGAGAGCTCGAACGGGCACACGCCGTGCTCCCGCGCAAGGGCTTCGATCTCCTCGCGCGTGAAGCGCTCCATGCCCACGGCTTCTTTCAGAGCTTCGCGCCGCCGGTCGTAATAGCCTGCGGCGTAGGGGCATTCGTCCGGCTGACAGCGCGCCTTTTCCCCGCGCATGAAGCAGACCTTCTCCTTGGCGGTCAGCGTCACGCTGCGCGCGCGCAGGCCGCAGGAGCGCATGCGGTCGAGGGCGTCCTCTGCGGCGCGGCGCGCGGTGGTGCGCGCGGTGAGATAGAAGATGCGCTCGGTCAGCCCGCCGCCGAGCGCCTTGAGCGCGGGGAAGAGGGCGGCGGAGGTCTTGCCGATGCCGGTGGGCGCCTGACAGAGCAGGATGCGGTTGGAGCGGATGGCGCGATAGGCGTTGGCGGCCATGTCGCGCTGCCCCTCGCGGTATCCGTCGTAGGGGAAGTCGAGCGCGCGCATGCTCGGGCGGCTCCTCTCCGCCCAGCCCTGCAGGAGCGCGGCCCATTGCGCGTAGGGCTCGGCATAGGAAAGGAACAGCTCGCGCAGCCGTTCGCGGCTGAAGGTGCGCGTGTAGGTGACCTTCGGGCCGTCCACGCTCTGATACGTCAGCCGCACCTCCACATAGGCGCAGTCTTTCTGCACGGAGAGGATATAGGCGTAGATATGCGCCTGCGCCCAGTGTACGGGGTAGGCGTCCTGTCCGATGCGCTCCGGGCTGCGCAGCCGGGTGCTCTTGATCTCCTCGACGACGGGCACCTCCCCGTCCCGGAAGCCGTCCATGCGCCCGAAGACGGCCAGACGCACGCCCAGCACCGTCTCTTCATGCCGCACGGAGACCTCGCTCTCCCAGCCCGCGGGGTATTTCTGCTGCAGCGCCATATGTGCCAGCTGCCCCTCGCGCATGCGCTCGGTCAGCTGCATGTCCGCCCAGAGATCGCCGCCCTCCAGCGCGAATTCGGCCAGAGCGCGCACGTTCACCCGGATCGCCTGTTCCGCCATGCCGCCCTCGCCTCCTTCACATACTGTTTCCTTGCCCTTTGTCCGCTTTCGGGATAAAATAGGGACACAGCCCCACGATAGATATTCTTATTGTATCGCAGGGAAGAGAGAAACGCAACCGATCTGATCGGATACAAAGGAGAGATAGCATATGCTTTACCCGCTCGTGATGCAGCCCCATTTCCGCCACGGCGCGCAGACCCCCTGGGGCGGCGACAGCCTCGCCATGTTCGGCAAGCAGATCCCGGACGACAGGACCGGCGAAAGTCTGGAGATCTCCGCCCTTGCGGGCACGCCCTCCCTCGTGAAAAACGGCCCGCTGGCCGGGCGCAGCCTGCATTCGCTGGTGGAGGAATACGGCGCGCGGCTGACCGGCTGCGAGGGCGAATTCCCGCTGCTGGTCAAGCTCATCGACGCGCGCGACATGCTCTCGGTGCAGGTGCATCCCGGCGACGAATACGCCCGGGAAAAGCACGGCAAGCTGGGCAAGACCGAGGCGTGGCTGGTGCTCTCCTGCGCGCCGGGCGCGCAGCTGTGCTGCGGCATTCGGGAGGACGCCGCGCCCTTTGCGCAGCTCTGCGCCGATGAACAGGCCATGCAGCAGGCCATGCGCCGCGTGTCCGTGCAGCCGGGAGACGTTCTGTATATCCCGCACGGTCTCGTGCATGCGCTCGGCGGCGGCATCATGGTCTATGAGATCCAGCAGTCCTCCGACGTGACCTACCGTATCTCGGACTGGGGCCGCCTCGGCACGGACGGACAGCCCCGCCAGCTGCATCTGGAAGACGCGCTGGCCGTGGTGCGCCCGCAGATCCGCCCGGACAAGGCCTGCGGCGCGAGCCTCGTGGTGGAGGGCGGCGTGCAGACCGCCTATGTCTGCGACGAGCGCTTTGAGCTTTGGCGGCTGAATATCTCCGGCGA
>JAUMYC010000099.1 GCA_030528845.1 Eubacteriales bacterium | reverse complement strand
GACGGCGCGCGCCGTCGGTCGTTTTGCTTTCTCTTCATTCTCCGTAAAACTGCCTGCGGATGTAGGCGATCCGCTTCCCGACCATCTCCTGCGTGGTCGGCGCGTTCCAGACGGTGTCAAAGCCGTGCATCGCGCCCTGCACCTCGTGCAGCTGCGCCTCCACCCCGGCTTCCCGCAGCAGCCGCGCATACAGCACGCCGTCGTCGTGCAGGCAGTCGTACTGCGCTACCTCCACATACGCCGGCGGAAGAGCCGCGTGGCTCTGCGCCTCCACGGGCGAGCGATATGCCGGCGGCGTCGCAGAGGGCTCGGGGTTGATCAGCGGCCCTACTTTCTTCGACAGCGTGGAATTCCACATGGGCGTGTCGGTGTATGTCCGGTAAGAATCACTTTCGTTCCTGTCATCCAGCCAGGGGTACACCAGCAGCTGAAACAGCGGCTGCACCTGCGCGCCGCGGTCGCGCGCCATCATGCAGCTCGTAACGCTGAGCGTGCCGCCCGCACTGTCGCCGCACACGCTGATGCGCTTGCGATCGACCCCCAGCTCCTGCGCATGCTCCCAGACCCAGCACAGCGCGGCATAGCAATCCTCCTGCGGGACGGGAAAGGGATGCTTCGGCGCGAGCCGATAGCGCACATAGACGACCTTGCAGCGCGCCCGCTTCGCATAGGCCATGGCGAGCCGGAAATGACTCGCGGAGCCCTCGAAGACAAACCCGCCGCCGTGGATATGCAGCAGGCACGGCGCCGGTGCGGCGAGCTCCTTCGGCGAAAGCAGATAGACCTCGATCGGCTCGCCCCGATATCCGGGGATCGTCCTGCTCTGCACGTCCAGCTGCGGATCCTTCCACAAAAACCCCGGCGTTTTCATGCCCTTCTGCGCCAGCGCGACGAAGCGGCGGCTCATGGGCGGCGCAAACATATTATATGGAAAGAATTCTTTTTTGATGGGATATCTGCGCATCACTGTTCTCCCCTCTCAGCGGCAGACCCGCCTGGCCAGCCCCAGCATCAGCTCTGCCTGTTCCCGGGGCTCCGCGCGCTCCTCCCGGTTGATCCACTCCTGCAAGAGGCGATAGCTGCCGTGGACGGCGAAGGATATCGTGGCGGCGCGCTGCCGTTCGCTGCCGCAGCCGCTCAGCGCCGCGTCCAGCAGATCTCCGATCTTGGGCAGGGCAAAAATTCGCTCGGCAAAGGCAGGGTCGATATTGTTGTTGAGCAGCTGCACGGAGAGCTCGCGGTTCTCTTCCAGAAAGGCAAGCACCGTCACCACGCGCTCCTGCACGCTCTCGCGGCTGTCGGCCTCGGCGCTCTCGAGCCGCGTTTCGATGGCGCGCAGAAAGCGCCGGCTGATGTTTTCGAGCAGATCGTACTGGCTGCCGTAGTGGTTATAAAACGTCGTGCGGTTCACGCCCGCCTCCCCGCACAGCTCCAAAATAGAGATCGCATGGATCGGCGTCGTCTTCAGCAGCCGCAAAAACGCCTCCTGCAGGCGCTGCTTGGTCGCCGTCACGCGCTGATCTTCCTTTTTTGTCACTCCGGCCGCCCTCCCGTTCGACACAACGCGTCGTTCTGTCGGTTGTGTATTCGACATCTGTCGTATATAATTATACGATAGAAATAATGTCTGTCAAGGCGGTGCATACGGAATGGAACTTTTGCTCTGCGCGCTGGCGGCGCTGGCCGCCGGGGTCGGCACGGGTCTGGCCGGGCTTTCTGCGGCGACGGTCATGGTGCCGGTCATGATCGTGCTCTGCCCCTCCTTTGCCGGAGAGACCGGCGCATACCACGCCACGGCGATCGCGCTGGCGTCCGATATCCTCGGCTCGGCCTTCACCTCGGCGATCTACATCCGGCACAAAAACATCGACCTGCGGCGCGGCGGCGTCATGCTGGCGTGCATCGTGTGCATGTGCGTGGCGGGCAGCGTCGCCGCATGGCACGCGGGCAACGTGGTGCTGGGCACGTTCTCGCTCTTTTTATGCGTGGCCATCGGCGTGCGCTTCCTGCTCAAGCCCGACACGCAGCGGAAGGAGCCCGCCCGCAAAGGCGCGCGGCTCGACGCAAAAGCTCTCGCCGTCTCGCTGTTTTTCGGCCTGACCATCGGCTTTGGCACCGGCTTTATCGGCAGCGGCGGCGGCATGATGATGCTGGTCGTCTTCACTGCGTTTCTGGGCATGGAGCGCAAGGCTGCCGTGGGCACGAGCACGCTCATCATGACCTTCACGGCGCTGATCGCCTTCGTCAGCCACGCTCTTGTGGATCCCACCATCCTTCTGGAGAAATGGGAGATCCTGCTTTTATGCATGACAGTGGAAACGGCCGCGTCCATCGTATCCGCGCAATTTGCCAACCGGGTCAACAACCGCACGGTGGGGCTGGTCACCGGCGCGGTGCTCAGCGTGCTCGGCGCGCTCCTGCTGGCGATCCAATACCGCGAAGCGCTCGCAGGATGCGCGCTCCTGATGCAGGTGCTGCGCTGCTTTGAGCGCTATCTGGTCTATCTGGCATGTTGGCTGGCGGCGCTGCTGCTCGTGAAGCTCTTTCTGCCCATCTCCAAAGAGCTCTGGCGCAAGAGCCTGCACATGGTCGCGTACACCTCTTCGCTGTTTATGATGCACGCCTCGCAGGACTGGCTGGTCTCCGCACTGTGCTGCCTCTCGTTCGCCGCCGTCGTCTATCCCCTTCTGCATTACGCCGAGCGCTGGAAGGGCTTCGCCTCGCTGCTGAGCCAGCGCAAGCCCGGCGAGATCAAAGCCAGCCTGCTGCTGCTCTTCTGCACGCACGCCGCGCTCATCGCGCTGTGCTGGGGCTGGCTGGGCAAGCCGTATATCGCCGTGACGGCGATCCTCGCCTGGGGCACGGGCGACGCCGCAGCCGCTCTGGTCGGCAAGCGCATCGGGCGCCATCACATCCGCCTTCCGCTGGCCGACCCGCGCAAGACTTGGGAAGGCAGCCTCGCCATGCTGCTCACCGCCTTTGGAGCTGCCCTCGCCGCCATGCTGGCCGCCTCTCCGCTGCCCGTTTCGCATTGCCTGCTCTATGCCGCCGTCGCAGCGCCCGTCTCGGCCTATACCGAGCTCATCAGCCATGGCGGGCTGGACACCGTGACCGTGCCCACGGCAGCGGCGCTCTCCCTCGCCCTGCTCGGGCTTCTGTAAGCACGCCCGAAGACAAAAAGCGAGCCCGCTTGTTTTCACAGGCAGGCTCGCTTTTTTAGTGTCAGTTATGTTCGCCGCATTCGTGCGCGTGTTCGTGCTGGTGGCAGACAGAGCCGGTGGAGACCAGCTCGCCGCGCAAATAGGTTTCCACTGCCGTCTGCGCCTCGCCCTGCACGCCGACGATCACTTCCACGCCGCGCTCGTTGAAAATATCCACCGCGCCGCCGCCCATGCCGCCGGAGATGATGACCTGCGCGCCGTTGTCCGCCAGGAAATTCGGCAGAAAGCCGGGGCGATGGCCGGGATTGGCCACGGAATTGACGTTGGTGATCTTGCCGTCCTCGGCGTCGAAGAAGATAAAGTTCTCGCAATGGCCAAAGTGGCCCGCGACCTGCGTTCCCATCGCTGCTACTGCAATTTTCATGTTCGTTGCTCCTTTCATAACGCAAGCAGTGTACACACCGCTTCATAAACTTCCTTCAGCGCGTCTCTCGCGGGGCAATCCACCTCTGCCAAGCTGTGCCCGGCATTGATCGCCTCGGAGGCGCATTTGTCGTAGGGGATCTTCCCCACGAAGGGGATTCCCTTTTCTTCGCAAAAACTCCGGATCGCCTGCGTGTTTTCCGGGCTGACGTCCCATTTATTGACGCAGACCGCCATGTTCGTTCCAAAGGTCTCGGTGGTCCGGATGAGCCGCTGCAGGTCGCTGATGCCGCTCAGGCTCGGCTCGGCCACCAGCAAGACCAGATCCATGCCGCTGACAGAGGCGATGACCGGGCAGCCGATGCCCGGAGAGCCGTCGATGATGGCCAGCTCCGTCTCCGGTGCGTTCTGCAGCATTGCCATCTTGACCTCGGTCACCAGCTTTCCGGAATTGCCCCGGCCCATTTTCAACGTCGCAGTGGAAAACACGCCGTCCTCCAGATACATCTCCTTCCGGCCCGCCGCGTCGATGTGCAGCGAGGCCGCCCCCTGCGGGCAAACGTGCGCGCATACGCCGCAGCCTTCGCAGGCGTACGGATCGACCGCATAGCCTCCCGCGCTCTCTTTAATGGCCTCAAATCGGCACAGGCTCCGGCACAGGCCGCAGCCGCTGCAGCGCGCCGGGTCGATCTCCGCCTTGTCTCCGCCGAGGAAATCCGAACAGACCGGCTCTCCCTTCCGCGCAGAGACGAGGTGCAGATTGGGCGCGTCCACGTCGCAGTCCGCGACGGCCTTTGCCTGTGCAAAATGGAGAAATGCGGCTGCGGTGGTCGTTTTTCCGGTGCCGCCTTTACCGCTGAGGATCAACAGCCGCTTCATACCGCACCTCCGATCCTGTCGAGCAGCCCGCAGAAGAGGGCCCGCATCGCCTCGTCCTCCTCGGAAACGATCCGTCCCTTTGACGACGCTTCGGCGATCTTCGGGCTGTAGGGGATCCGCGCCAGCACCGGCAGTTCGTTTTCCTCGCAAAAGCGCTCCAGCGGCGCATACGGCGCTTCCTGCTTGTTGATGACCACGCCGCATTTCCTGCCCAGCAGAGCCGCCAGCTCATGCACCATCCGAACATTATGGAGACCAAAGGCCGTGGGCTCCGCCACCAGCAGGCAAAAATCCGCCTCCGCCACGCTCTCCATCACGGAACAGGCGCTGCCGGGCGGGCAATCGATGACGGTCGTCCCAGCGGCATGCCGCAGCGCCTGCCGGATCACGGGGACGCCGGACGCCTCCCCCGGGTTCAAAACGCCGGTCACCACGCGCAGCCTGCCGGCCTGTCCGACCTCGACCAGACCGATGGGTCTCGGCGCTTCGGACACCGCGCCCTCCGGGCACACCAGCATGCAGCCGCCGCAGCTGTGGCAGACCTCCGTAAACACCACAGGCTTTTCTCTGATATATGCCAGCGCATGGAACCGGCAGAACGCCACGCACTGCTTGCAGCCGGTGCATTTGCCTGCATCAAATTCCGGCAGGAGGACGCTGACGGTCTCCGTCTGCAGCTCCTGCGGCTTGAGGAACAGCCGTCCGTTGGGCTCTTCCACGTCGCAGTCGATATACACGGCCGCGCCCGCCGCCGCGAGGTTGACCGCGACCAGCGTCTTCCCCGCGCCTCCCTTGCCGCTCAAACAGGCGATCTTCATACGCCGCCGTGAAAGCCGCCGTGGAATTCGGTCAATTCCTTCAGCTCGCCTCTCTCCAGCGCGGCCAGGTCGTCCGCCGCGGCTTTATTTGCGGATTTATAGATCTGCATATCGGCGGCCTTGAACACATCCGCCGCATTCTGCCCGCAGCGCACGGTCACCAGCGCGTTCACGCCGCTGTCCACCAAAAACTGCGCGACCTGCACGCCCGCGCCGCCCTGCGCCTGCGCGGCAGGGTTTTCCACGATGCTGTCGCTGCCCTCTTCCCGAAACAGGAAATACGGCGCGCGGGCCAGCACGATGCAGACGTCCTGCCGATTTTCATCCAACGGGATCGCGATCTTCATTTTTCCATCTCCCTTGCTGTTCTCCTGCATGCAGCCCCGGCGATGCCGCCGGCATCCTCCGCAGCCGCAATACTCCTCCTTGCCGTCGCAAAGCTGATATTCTCCGCCTTCTATGCGCAGCGGCAGCCCCTCCACCAGCGCGTCCGCCAGCTTTTTCCTTGCGGCGTTGTAGATCATCTGCACGGTCGTGCGAGCTACCTGCATATAGCTGCTGCATTCTTCCTGCGAAAAGCCCTGCTTATCGATCAGACGGATGGCCTCGTATTCGTCCACCGTCATGACCACAAAAGCCTTGCAGGGGGTCTCCCCCACCGGGTGAAACTCCCGGATCACGGGCATCCGGCATACCTTCCTGCATTTTCGCGGCCTCGGCACAGCGATCGCCTCCTTTCACAACGCGGCGCTTTCTTGTGTCCATAGTATACCTCCATTATTGGCATATGTCAAGAATATAATTGACATATGCCGCATAACGCACTATAATGAAACCCGCCGAACAAAAAAAACAAAACGGGAGGTGCTGCGCGATGCAGCGCAAAATACCGCTTTTTCTCGATCTGTTTCTGAGCTTTGCAAAGGTCGGCTGCTTCACCTTCGGCGGCGGCTACGCAATGCTCTCCGTGATCACGGACGCCTGCGTGGAAAAGAAAAAATGGCTCAGTCACGATGAAATGATGGACGTCACGGTGATCGCCGAATCCACCCCCGGCCCCATCGCCATCAACTGCGCGACCTACGTCGGCCGCAAGCAGGCCGGCCTCGCGGGCGCGATCATCGCCACTCTGGGCATCGTCCTGCCGTCCTTTCTGGTCATTTATCTCGTCTCGCTGTTTCTTGACGACCTCATGGCCTATCCTCTTGTCGCAAACGCCTTTCGGGGGATCAAGATCGGCGTGGGCCTGCTCATTTTAGACGCCGGATGCACCATGCTCAAGAAAATGCAGAAAAAAGCACAGCCCCGGATCATTGCCGCGTGCAGCTTTGCCGCCATGCTGCTGATCAACCTGTTTTCGCTGCGCTTCTCCTCCATTGCGCTGATGCTGCTCGCAGGCGCGGTGAGCCTCGGGCTCTTCCTCGCCAAAGGCGCGCCCGCGCAGAAGGGAGGCGCCGCCAAATGATCTATTGGGAACTGTTCCTCGGCTTTCTCAAGGTCGGCTGCTTCACCTTCGGCGGCGCATACAGCGCGATCCCGCTGATCCGCGAGGTCGTCCTCTCCGCCGGCTGGCTGAGCGACGAGACCCTGACCCATATGATCGCCATCAGCGAAAGTACCCCCGGCCCCATCATGGTCAATCTGGCCACATACGTCGGAAACACGATGGCCGGGCTTTGGGGCGCGGTGCTCGCCACGCTGGCCGTGGTTCTGCCGTCCTTTCTCATCATCCTCCTGATCATGAGCCTGATGAAGAACCTGCTGAAAAACAAATATGTACAGGCCGTTCTGCGCGGGGTGAAGCCCTGCATCATCGGCGTCATCCTCGCGACAGGCGCATACATGACCTTGCATCATTGTTTTCCCCTGCAGGAAAACGCCGCAGTAGACCTCCCCGCTCTGGGGATCACGGCGGCGCTCGTCGCGCTCTCTCTGCTCTACAGGCGACTGCGCGCAAAGAAGCTCTCGCCCATCCTGCTGATCGTGCTCTCGGCGGCGCTCGGGATGATCGTCTACGCGTTCTGAACGCTCCGCCCGCGAAAGCGCCGCCCCGGCGAATCCATCTCTCCGCAAATCAAAAAACACGCAGATGTCGCACCGATATCTGCGTGTTTTTTCTGTTGTTCCGGCCCGTTATCCCTCTATTTTTTCAGCATGGATCGCAGGACCTCCACGCAGCCCTCGATCCCCAGCCTTCCGCTGTTGAGCACCAGATCATAATTGGTATAGTCGTTCCAGCGCCGCGTGGTGTTGGCATAATAATAATTAGCGCGCTTTTTATCGAATCGCCTCATGGTGCTGTCGATGCTGTCCTTGGGAATGCGATAATCCTGCAGGATCCTCTTGGATTTGTCCTCCTTGTCGGACAGGATAAAGACCTTCAGCACGTCGCTTTGCCGGGAGAGCGCTTCCGAGGCGCAATGGCCGACGAAGACGCAGGAGCCCTGCGCCGCCATCTCCCGGATGGCCTTCTGCTCGGCGGCGTGGATATACCCTTCGCGGGTCACGACGTCCGGGTCGCTGCTCTGCACTTTCCCCATGACGAACAGGGAATACAGGAAGCTGTCGGTGATGGTCTCTTCATATCGATCGATCTTCTCGACGGGAATGCCCTGCTGCACGGAGACCATCTCCAGGATCTCCCGCCCGTAACAGGCGAGGCCCAGCTCCTGCGCAAGCTGCCGGCCGATCTTCGTCCCGCCGCTGCCGTACTCGCGTTCAATGGCGACATAATTGTATTTCATACACTTCTTTCCTCCTCTGCCGAGCATCAGGCGGCTTCAAACTGGCTGTTGTAGAGCTCCGCATAGAAGCCGTTTTTCTCCAGCAGCTGCTCATGGCTGCCGCTCTCGATAATGTCGCCGTCCTTCATGACGAGGATCATATCGGCGTTTTTGATGGTGGAGAGGCGATGCGCGATGACAAAGGAGGTGCGGTTCTTCATCAGCTCGTCCATGGCTCTCTGAATGACCAGCTCCGTTCGGGTGTCGACAGAGGAGGTCGCCTCGTCCAGGATGAGCATGGGCCGGTCGGCGATCATCGCGCGGGCGATGGTCAGCTGCTGCTTCTGCCCCTGCGAAAGGCTGACCTGATCGTTGAGCACGGTATCATATCCGTGCGGCAGCGTGCGGATGAAATGATCCAGCCCGACCGCCCTGCAGGCCTCCTGCAGCTTTTCCTCCGTGACGCCCTGCGTGCAATAGACGAGATTTTCCCGAACCGTTCCCTCAAACAGCCATGTATCCTGCAAGACCATGCAAAACTGTCTGCGCACGTCCTCGCGGGTCATCTCAGAGGTAGGGATGCCGTCGATGGTGATGCTGCCGCCCCGGATCTCATGAAAGCGCATCAGCAGATTGACCATGGTCGTCTTGCCCGCGCCGGTAGGGCCGACGATGGCGATCTTCTGGCCGGCTCGCGCCTTCGCCGAAAAGTCGTGGATGATCACGCGGTCGGAATCCTCATAGCCGAAGCGGACATTCTTGAATTCCACGTCGCCGCTGAGCTCCCTGTTCACCGGCTGCTTGCCGCTTTCCTCCTCCATTTCCTTCTCCCCGAGGAATTCAAACACGCGCTCGCCCGCCGCCGCGGCAGACTGCATGGACTGCATCGCCT
>JAUMYC010000336.1 GCA_030528845.1 Eubacteriales bacterium | reverse complement strand
AGCCCCTCTGGCAGGGTGCAGGGGCAGCGCCCCTGCACAGGCGCCGCAGGCGCAAAATATGACCGGAATACGGCAGGAAAAGGTTTTTTGCAAGGTTGTGCTTTACAGAGGGCTGTTTTGGGCGTATATTATTATTGGGGTTTGATGTGCGAAGCCCCGATTCCGATCACGCCCAAGGAGGCCACCGCTATGATGTATCAAGAACATGACTATACAAATGCAAAGAACACAATGTCCCGCTATCTCGTGCTGACAGGCTGCGTGCTGATGGCGTTCATCGCCGCCATGCTGGTCGGCGTCTGGCTGCGCATCAAGCCGCTGGCCGTCGCTTCGCCCGTCGTCGGCTCCTGGGTGTTTTACACCATGTGGGTCGTCCTCTGCCTGCCGTGGGTCCGCTATTATAAATTCCTCTGTGAGATGAAAAACGGCCGACGCCGCATCACGGAATGCTACTACATGGACGTGGCCGGCCGCGTGCGCATCGTAGACGGCGTGCAGATCCACGATATGAACGCCTCTCTGGACCCGGAAGGCGAAGACCCGCGCCTGTTCTATTGGGACGACGACAAGCCGCTGCCCACCTACGACAAGGGCCAGAAGGTCCGCATCACCTCCTACGGCAATTTCGTCACGGGCATCGAGGCCATCTGACGCAAAAAAACAAAGCAAGGAGACAAATAAATTGGCAAAAATGCATGTGCTGGTGTGCGTCACGGGACAGCGCACCTGTGAACGGCTGATCAAATCCGGCGCGGAGCTGACCGGCGGAGCCGAGGGAAGCCTGAGCGTTGTGCATGTCGCGCGCACAGGACAGCATTTTCTCGGCAGTGAAGACGAAGCCAGCGCCTTGGAATACCTCTATCAGGTCTCGCGCGATTACGGCGCGGACATGTCTCTGATGCATTCGGACGACGTCTGCGGCGCGATCGTCGCCGCCGCTAAAAAGCGCGAATCCGCCGTGATCATTCTCGGCGCGCCCAAGAAGAACGTGCGCGGGCTGCAGCTGCCCTCCCTCCTTCGTTCGCAGCTGCCCGGCGTGGATGTGCGCGAGATCATCACCTCCGGAGACTGAACGAATATGATCACGATCGGAACATTGAACCTGCCCTCCGGCGCCGCTCTCGCGCCGATGGCGGGCGTAACAGACCACGTCATGCGGCTGCTGTGCAGGGAATACGGCGCCGCATGGTCTGTCACAGAGATGATCAACGCGCAGGGCTATTGCTGCGCGCCGGAAAACGCCGCCGCCATCGAGCGGCTTTTGTATCATACGCCGCAGGAGGGTATCCTCGGCGTGCAGCTCTTCGGGCGCGAGCCGCGCTATTTTGCGCAGGCCGCCGCCGCCATGGAGCAGCGCGGCTTCGCCTTTATCGACCTGAACATGGGCTGCCCCGCGCGCAAGGTCGTCTCCGGCGGTTCCGGCAGCGCCCTGATGCAGGAGCCCGCCCTGTGCGGAGAGATCGTCGCCGCGGTCAAAAAGGCCGTCTCCGTGCCGGTCACGGTCAAAATGCGCTCCGGCTGGGACGAACAGAGCATCAACGCGCCGCTCATCGCGCGTATCGTGGAAGAAAACGGCGCCGATCTGATCGCCATCCACGGCCGCACGCGACAGCAGCAGTATTCCGGCCTGGCGGATCGTTCCGTCATGAAGGCCGTGCGCGAGGCCGTACAGGTGCCCGTGCTGGCCAACGGCGACGTCCGCACATGGGCCGACGCGCAGGCCACCCTGCAGGAGACCGGCTGCGCCGGCGTGATCGTCGGGCGCGGCGCATGCGGCAACCCTTGGGCCTTTCGCCATATCCTGCAGCAGCGCGACGAAGCCGTCTCCACGCGCGAAAAAGTGGAGGGGGCCGTGCGGCATCTCGAAATGCTGGTGGAATGGATGGGCGAGAGCTGGGGCGTGATCGAATCGCGCAAGCACATCGCCTGGTATCTGCACGGCGTGCGCGGCGCAGCGGCGGTTCGCTCCCGCATCATGACCATGAAAACAAAAAATGAAGTCGTCTCCGCCCTGAACGGGATCGTCGAGGAATAAAACAAGGCCGACAGAAATGTCGGCCTTGTGCTTTTCTGTGGGACGCCGGGGCTCC
>JAUMYC010000335.1 GCA_030528845.1 Eubacteriales bacterium | reverse complement strand
AGAAGGAAAAAGCGGGCTTGACTCGAATCATGCGGGCTTGAGGGGAGAAGAAGACACGCGATGGGCAAAGCGCTGCCCTTCCGGACTCCCTGCTTAAAGGACATCGTCCCTTAAGAATCCCATCTTTTTGGAAAAAAACGCGGATTTAGAGCAAATAAAGCCGACTCTTTTAGATATGATACGATTTTTGTGATTGAGATACGGACAATGGAGGAAAGAAACCAATGATCAAGCTGGTTGCGATGGATCTGGACGGCACGCTGCTCAACGGCGAAAAGGGCGTTTCGGAATACACCGCGCAGATCCTGCGCGAATGCGAGGCGAAGGGCGTGAAGATGGTCATCGCCAGCGGGCGCGGCTTTGACAGTGCCCGCGTATACGCCCGGCTGACGGGGCTGAACAGCCCCATCGTCAGCGCGAACGGAGCGCGAGTGGAACAGACGCCCTTTGGGCCGACGATCATGGAGGACTGCATCCCGGAGGAGCTCTCGCGCGAGGTCTGCCGCATCATGCTCGAGAGCGGCATTTATTTCGTGTGCTATTGCAGGGGCGTGAATTACAGCGCCAACGGCACCGAGATCAAGCGCGGGCTGATGCCCAAGCATGTCGTGGACGGGGGAAGGTACGCGGTGCGCAACACGCTTTCCATGGAGGAGCTGCTCGGCGAGGGCGTGAAGAGGCCGTATAAATACGTGGCGTTCACGGAGGACTACGAGGCGTTGGCGAGGCTGCGCAGGCGGCTCGAGACCGAGATCGACGCGGCGATCTCCTCCTCCTGGCCGGACAATGTGGAAGTGCTGGCCAAGGGCTGCGGCAAGGGAAAGGCGATCGGCTTTCTGGCGGAGCGATACGGCATCGCCAAAGAGGAGATCATGGCCTTCGGCGATCAGGAAAACGACCGGGACATGCTGCTGAGCGCGGGCTGGCCCGTGGCGATGGAAAACGGCACGGACGGGATCAAGGCCATCGCGCGCATCATCGCGCTGCCGAACACGCAGGACGGCGTGGGAAAGATCCTGGAAAAATATGTGCTGGAGAGATAGAAAGGGCGGCGGGGAACAATGATGCATATCGTGCTGGTGGAGCCGGAGATCCCGCAGAACACGGGCAATATCGCGCGCACCTGCGCCGCGACCGGGGCCATGCTGCATTTGATCAAGCCCCTCGGCTTTTCGCTGGAGGACAAATATCTCAAGCGCGCGGGGCTGGATTATTGGAACCTGATGCGCTACCGGGTCTATGAAAACTGGCAGGAGTTTCTGGAACAGAACCCGGGCGCGCAGCTGCGCTATTTTTCCACGAAAGCGCCGAGGGATTATGCGCAGACGCGCTATGAAGACGGCATGTACCTAGTCTTCGGCAAGGAGACGAAGGGCCTAGACGAGGAGCTTCTGCGCAGGGAATACGAGCGCTGCGTGCGCATCCCCATGCGGGCCGAGGCGCGCAGCCTGAACCTCTCCAACAGCGTGGCTATAGCGCTGTTCGAGGCGCTGCGCCAGCAGGGCTTTCCCGGCCTTGCGGGGCAGGGGAGCCTGACGCAGGAGGAAAAGGGCCCGGAATGGGCGGACTATGTCTGAGGGCGAAGGAACCCGTGTTGCGGCGCGCGCGTCTATGTGATACAATCTTTTTGAAAACGGAGCGAGGGGAGGCGCGCGGATGGGCAAGGTGATCTCCAGAAAACGGCAGAGAGAGCGCAGGATCCGTCTGCGCGTGGCGGCTTCGCTGATGGACTTTTTCGGCGTGATCGGCAGCGTCGTGCTCATCGCATTGTGCGTGCTGCTGCTGCGCTCGCTGGCGGTGTGGGTCGCGGAGGATTTCGACGCGACGTTTTCTCTGCTCAAGGCGACTGTTCTCAACGCGGTGATGGTCGGCGCAAAATAAGCGCCGACTTCATTCTGTCAAAAAAGGCTTTTTTGACAGAATGGCAGACGGGGAAGCAAGCTCCCCCGCCACTGCCACCCTCTCTGGATTTTGCTAAGATCCTGCGGATCTCCGGGCGCAAAATCCGCAGGGAAGCGATTTTTCCTTCGGAAAATGAGATTTTCCTGCGGAAAAATCAGCTGCGTGCGCGGCGTACACGCCGCCGCGCACGATT
>JAUMYC010000098.1 GCA_030528845.1 Eubacteriales bacterium | reverse complement strand
TATAGCTCAGTTGGTTAGAGCGCCACGTTGACATCGTGGAGGTCATAGGTTCGAGTCCTACTAATCCCACCACATCACGGACACTGCCTTGCGCGGTGTCCGTTCTTTTTTATGCGCTTAAGGCAGTCTGGGGCGGTCTGTTGCATTTACGCGCGGACAGGCGTATACTATCCCTATCCATCCGCCAAAGGAGAGAGAAAACAATGTTTAGAGAGATGCGCAGGAAAGGGCAGCAGCTGCCTCGGGAAGAGGCGATCGAACTTTTGCAGAGCGCGACCAGCGGCGTGCTGGCCGTACACGGCGACGATGGCTACCCCTACGCCGTGCCGCTGAGCCATTTTTACAGCGGCGGCAAGCTGTATTTCCATTGCGCCAAGCAGGGCCATAAGATAGACGCGCTGCGCCGCTGCGACAAGGCCTCCTTCTGCGTGATCGCGCAGGACGAGCTGCACCCGGAACGATTCACCACCTATTTCCGCAGCGTGATCGCCTTCGGGCGCGTGCGCGTGCTCGAGAGCGAAGCGGAAAAGCGCGAAGCCATTACCGCTCTGGCCGACCGCTTTGCCCCGGGAGACCCCGCCGGGCGCGACAGGGAGATCAACGGGAGCATGCCCAGCCTCTGCGTGCTCGAAATGACCATCGAGCATCTCACCGGCAAGGAAGCAAAGGAGCTCATGAAGCGCCGCGGCTGAACGCACCGCACTTGACGAAAAAGAAATAAAAACGAAAGACCGGCATAATGCCGGTCTTTTTTTGCGCCGCAGGCTCCGGGCGAAGGCGGAAAACCGCGCCGGAACGGGGAGAAATAAAAGAC
This sequence comes from Eubacteriales bacterium, assembly GCA_030528845.1. The sequence goes on along the minus strand of JAUMYC010000098.1, from coordinate 8,153 downwards.
CGGCCCGCAACTGCGCACGGGCCGGATCGTCCTTTGGATTTATTCGCCGAACATCGCGTCGATGAACTCGCGCGGATCGAACGGCTGCAGGTCGTCGATCTGCTCGCCCACGCCGATGTAGCGCACGGGCAGGCCGAGCTCCTGACGGATGGCGATGGCGATGCCGCCCTTGGCGGTGCCGTCGAGCTTGGTGAGCACGATGCCGTCGAGCTGGGCGACGTCGCGGAACATCTGCGCCTGCGTCAGGCCGTTCTGGCCGGTGGTCGCGTCGATGACCAGCAGGGCCTTGAGCGCGGCCTCGGGATATTCGCGGCTGACCACGCGCGAGATCTTCTTGAGCTCTTCCATCAGGTGCGCCTTGTTGTGCAGGCGGCCTGCGGTGTCCACCACGAGGATGTCCGCATGGCGGCCCCGGGCGTTCTGGATGCCGTCGAAGACGACGGCGGCGGGGTCGGCCCCTTCGGCCTGCTTGACGATGGGCACGTCGGCGCGCTCCGCCCAGATGGTGAGCTGGTCGGCCGCGGCGGCGCGGAAGGTATCGCCCGCGCAGATGATCACGCGCCTGCCGACCGTCTTGAAGCGGGCGGCGAGCTTGCCGATGGAGGTGGTCTTGCCCACGCCGTTCACGCCGATGATCAAAAGCACCATCGGGCTTTCCAGGCGCATGGGCTCGGAGCCCATCAGGTCCACAAGGATCCCCTTGAGGACGCCCTTGGCCTTGGCCGGGTCGCCGATCTTCTCTTCCTGACATTTGGTACGCAGGCGTTCCACGGCCGTCTCCGCCGTCTTCACGCCCACGTCCGCCATGATGAGGATGTCCGTCAGATCCTCGTAAAAATCGTCCTCGAGCTCCTTATACGCCACGACGAGGTTGTCCATCTTGCCGGCCACGTTGTCGCGCGTGCGGGTAAGCCCTTTTTTGATGCGGTCAAAAAGTCCCATTCGTGCCTTCCTTTACTCCTCCGCGCCGGCCTGCGCCTGAGCGTCGAGCCGGTCGTGGAGGTCATAGTCATAATCGGTGAGCAGGTCAAAATCGAAGATGAGCCATTCTTCCTTGCTGGCGGAATAGCCCCAATAGAAGCGATAGACGCAGGGGTAGGCCATTTCCTTGCCGTTGCTGGCCGACATATGGAAGGCCATCTGCACGTCCACAGAGAAGCAGTTGTCGGCAAAGAGGTAGTAGTTGTGGGTCACTTCGTGGGAGAAGTAATAGTTGGAATGCGGAGTGAACCAGTCGTTGTCATAGGCGTTGATCATATCCTCCGCCGCGGAATCCGGCAGCACATACTGCATGATGTTGTAGCGGGTGGAATCCTCGGAGACGAAGGTGGCATAGGCCTTGGCCGCCTTGAGCACCCTCTCCTCCATCTTGGGCCGGATGCGCTCGTCCTGATATTCCAGCTCCATGTGCCAGCCGTTTGCGCTGCCCTCATCCGGGATGAGCACGCCCTCCTCGCCCTCGGCGTTTACGACGGAGATCTCCGGCGCGCCGAAATGGGAGGAGAAGGTGTAGACGTGGAAGGTGGGGGTGTAGATGTTGCCGGGCAGGCGGCCCGCCGCGAAGGTCTCGATATCACGCTGGGTGATATACTCCTCCGAGAGGGGCATGCCGTTGACGAGCACCTGATAGTTGGACAGCGCCTTGACGGTGTAGGTGGTCTCCGGCGCGGGGATGTCCATGGTCATGCCCTCGAACTCCCATTTTTCGATGGAGAGGGTGAAAAATTCATAGGGGGAATACACATCGTCGTAGGGCTCGGAGGACTTGCGCAGGGTGAATTCGGAGAAGGTCGCCCCGTCTGCCTTGGCCTTGTAGACCTTCCTGTCCTTATCGGTGCCGAATTCGGCCTCGCAGGTAATGGTCTTGCCCTCGAGCAGGCCCTTGACATAATCGACGTAATCCTGCTCGGTCTCATATTCCTTGAGCTCGATGCTTCCGCCGCACAGCTCGATCATCTCTTCCACGCGGCCTTCGGTGTAGATGGCCTGATAGGGCTCGGCCACATACTTGGGCAGCGCCTGTTCATAGGCTTCGCACCAGCCCCAGCCGAAATAGCAGACATAGCCGATGCCGGCCAGCGCCGCGATGACCAGAGTCCAATAGATCGTATAAAATACCGGGAAGCCGCGCTTCTTGCTCTTTCTCTTTGCCATTTTGCCTCGCGTCCCCCTTTCTTATTGTACGATCCACGCCGTGGGCAGCCTGCGGGTGCCGTAGAGCGAGGCCTTGTCGTTGACCAGTTCGCCGTCGTAATACATGAAGGACGAGGTGCCGCCGTCGAGGTTGGCCGCGTTCACCGCGCCGAAATCGAGCATGACCTCGATCAGGTCCGCAAAGCTGGCGCCGAGCGAATTGACCTTGCGGCCGTTGATGACCAGCAGCAGCATGGCGCCGTCGGAGCGCTGGCCGATGGCCGTGCGCGGGTTCAGGCCGGAGCCTGCGCCGGCGACGTCCACGGCTTCGCCGTTTTTGACCAGAGCCGGGCCGAAGGTGACGCAGTCTCGGATGCCGTTTTCATAGGCGGTGGTGGCGCTCATGACGCCGAAGGTGAGCTTGTCGTCCTCGGTCATGCCGATGACCAGCTCTCTGTCGCCGCCGCCCCTCTTCCAGACGATCTCTCCCTGAGAGATGACCGGGCCGATGGGGGTGCCGCCGTCGCCCAGGCCGTTGTCGTCCTCAAAGCCGCCGGCGTTGATGGCGCCGATGGCGTCGTATTTTTCGGCGATCTCGGCAAGGCGCAGGCCGGCTTTGCTGCCCAGGCCGTTGCTCACGCCCACGCTCACGCGCGAGGGATCCTTGACGATCATCATATAGCCGTTATAGGTCGGGCCCGTGACCGGCACGATCTCGATCTCCTGCTCGGCCTCGGCCTCGTTTGTCTGCGTGTCGGCCGTCTGGGCGGGCGGCGTGATGACCACCAGAGAGGTGTCCACTTCTTCGGTGGATTCCTGCACGCTGTTGCGCGCCTTGATGGCTTCCACTTCTTCCTCGGAGAAGTAGATGTAGCCCACGAACTTGGCCGCGCTGCTTTCCAAAGTGGACATGACCAGCCAGTCCGAAAGCGTGCCGCTCGGGCCGTAGGCCAGGACGGTGGCCACGCCGAAGACAGCGGCTACGGCGAGGATGACGAGCGTGAACAGAGCCAGCAGGCTCCTGCCGATGGCCCTGCGGATGGCCCTTGCCCTCCTGCGCCTGCGCGCCCTTTCCCTGCGCGCCTGCCTTGCGCGCTGCTCGCGGATTTCTTCTTTTGTGCGCTTGCGCGCCCCTTCTCTGTTGTTTTCCATTCTCTGTCGGTCTCCCCCATATAGTCGTTGCGCATCGCGCACGGTCAAGCGTTACAGCTCAATATATTATTGTAGCATACCCTTTGTTTTCTGTCCATCAGGCCGGGGTTTTTTCGCGCAGATAGCCCGGCGCGAACAGCACGAGCGCCAGCCCGGAAATGGCCGCGCTGATCCAGAAGCCGTTCTGCACGCCCAGATTTCCGGCGATCAGGCCGCCGAGGACGATGCCCACGACCCTCGCCACGCCAAAGCCCGCCACGTTGAGCAGCATCTGCCCGCGCGCCTTGAGCTCGTCCGGCACGTTCTTGGAGACGTACTGGGCCATGGAAACGGTCATGACGATGAAGCCCCAGCCGTGCAGCACCTGCGCGCCGAAGGCCACCCAGACGTTCTGCGCCGTGGCCAGAAGGATCCAGCGCAGAGTGAGCACGCAGCCCGCGATGACCAGCAGCTTGCCCACGCCCGGCTTTTTGATGAGCCTGTCGGAGAGCAGCAGAAAGGCCGTCTCGCTCACGGCAGAGAGGAAATAGGCCACGCCCAGAAGGCTGGTCGTGCCGCCCTCGAAGGAGGTGAAGTAGATGGAATAGTAGGTGTAGAAATAGCCCATCGTCATCTGCAGCAGCGTCATGAACGCAAACAGGCGCATGAGCTTTTTCTCCTTAAACAGAACGCTCAGAGGCACCTTATCCTTGCCGTGCTGGTGGCCCGGAGTGGCCGGCAGGGCATAGGAACAGGCGAACACCACGCACAAAAGCCCCGCCGTGACGTAGATCGTCGCGCCGATGCGGCTCTCCAAAAAGCTGCCGGCGAAGAAGCTGACGATGGCGAAGCTCCAGCAGCCCGCCAAACGGACCGGCCCGAAGTTCATCCGCTGCTTTTGCAGATTTTCCAGCACGATGCTGTCGCCCATGGGCTGGATGGAGGTGTAAAAGCAGCTGAAGAGGCACATCACGCCAAGGATCCACCATGCGTTCGTGCTCACCCGCAGGAGCAATATCGCCATGCAGGCGCCCGCCGCAAGGATGCGCAGCACCGTGTTGCGCGTTTTCATCTTGTCGCCCGCCAGCCCCCACATCGTCTGCGTGAACATGGAAACGAACGGCACGGCCGCCATCACGATGGAGATCCACTGCGTGGTCAGCCCGGCCACGTCGCGGAAATAGAGCGAAAGGAAGCCCTGATAGATCGCGTTTGTGATGTAATACGCCATCATGAAGGATGCATAGCGGAAAAAACGTTCCTTCAACGGGAGACACCTCTTCTTTTTTGATATTTATCTGTCAGTATGCCCTGTTTTCCCCGGTTGGAGCCGCGCTCAGCGCATGCCGAGGCTGGCCTTGAGCTCGCTCAGCTCGCTCTCGTTGAGGTTGCGCCAGCGCCCGCGCTTGAGATGCCCGAGGCGGATGTTCATGATGCGCACGCGCTCGAGCGTGAGCACGCGGTAGCCCAGCGCCTCGCACATGCGGCGGATCTGCCGGTTCAGCCCCTGCGTGAGGATGATGTTGAACTGCTTCGGCCCGCTCTGGCGGATCTTGCAGGGCAGAGTCTTCGTGTCGAGGATCTCCACGCCGGAGGCCATGCGGCGCAGGAATTCCTGCGTGAGCGATTTGTTGACCGTCACGATATATTCCTTTTCATGCCGGTTTTCCGCGCGCAGCAGCCTGTTTACGATGTCGCCGTCGGTGGTGAGCAGCAAAAGCCCCTCGCTGTCCTTGTCCAGACGGCCGATGGGAAAGACGCGGCGCGGATGCCCCACGAAGTCGATCACGTTGGCCTCCTCGCGCGTGTCCGCCGTGCAGACGATGCCCGCAGGCTTGTTCAGCGCGATGTAGACATGCCGTTCCTTCTTGCGGCCGATCTCCTTGCCGTTCACCGTCACGCTGTCGCCCTCGAGCACGCGGTCGCCCATCTGCGCCCGCTTGCCGTTGAGGCGCACCTTGCCCTCGGAGATATAGGCGTCGGCCTCTCTGCGGGAGCAAAGCCCGCTCTCGGCGATGTATTTGTTGATGCGCACGCCCTGCTGTTCCATTGCGCTAAAGCACTCCTTCATGCTAAAATGGTAGAAAACGCGCCCGCAGGCGCATGGGATGTCTTTCTGATATTATACCGCGCGCCCGCGTGCGCCGAAAGGGATGAAATGTGAAATGAACATTTTTAAAGATCACGCCGTGCAGCCGGCCTGTTTTCTGCTGCCGAATGATGCGACCGACCTGAGCAAATGGGCGGTCGTGGCCTGCGATCAGTTCACCTCGCAGCCGGAATACTGGGAACAGGCCGGGCAGACGGCCGGCGATGCGCCCAGCACGCTGCACATGGTCTATCCGGAGGCGTGGCTCGGGCAGGGCGACGGGCGCATCGGGAGCATCAACCGACACATGCTCGATTATGCCCGTTCCGTGCTGACAAAGCCGGTCGAGGGCTTTATCCTCATCGAGCGCGAGACAAGCGACGGATTGCGCATCGGCCTGCTCGGCGCGGTGGATCTGGAGCAGTACGACTTCTCCCCCGCCTCCCGCAGCGCCGTGCGCCCCACGGAGGACACCGTGACCGAGCGCGTGCCGCCTCGGGTGAAGGTGCGCAGGGAGGCCGTGCTGGAGACGGGGCATGTGCTGCTGCTGGCCGACGACCCCATGCAGACCCTCGTCGAGCCGCTCTATGCCGCGCGGGAGAGCATGCCTTTGCTCTATGATTTCCCGCTCATGCTCGGCGGCGGGCGCATCCGCGGCTGGCATGTGCGGCAGGAGTGGTATCCCGCCATTCTCAGCGCCTTCGAGGGCCTGCGCAGCAGGGGCGGCGGGCTGGATTTCGCCGTGGGCGACGGAAACCATTCCCTCGCCACCGCGCGCACCTGCTGGCAGGAGCTGCGCCAGACGCTCAGCGAGCAGGAGCGCCTCTGCCATCCGGCGCGCTTTGCCATGGCCGAGATCAACAACCTGCATTCCCCCGCCATGGTCTTCCATCCCATCCACCGCGCGCTCTTCGGAGACTGCGCGGGCCTGATGGAGGAGCTGGAAAAATGGCTGCGCATGGGCGGCATGGATATCGTCCCCTGCGCGCGGGAGGAGGCCGACCTGCGCCTCAACGGCGTGTCCTACAGGCTCGTGGACCCGGCGGTGCCGCTGCCGGTGGGCGTGCTGCAGCCGTTTCTGGACGAATGGCTGCTGGCGCATCCGGACGTCAAAATCGACTACATCCACGGCGACGATGTGCTCGGGCAGCTCGAGGAGCAGGGCGCGACGGGGCTCTGGGTGCCCGCGATGGACAAGGCGGGGCTCTTCCCCTCCGTGCGCGTCGGGCCGCTGCCGCGCAAGACCTTTTCCATGGGCGAGGCCCCGGACAAGCGCTATTATCTGGAAGCGCGCCGCATCCGCTGAGGCGGGAAGGAGAAGCGCGGTATAAATTCCATATTAAATATGCTCCGGTTCGCCTTTTTGTGATAGATGGCGGGCCGCGCGGAGCGGTACAATCATCGCCGTGAAGAAAAACACCCCATGCGGAGGAGAGAATATGGCGAAAGCATTTTTGAAAAAGACCCGCGAGACGCGCGTGCGCAGCGGGCATCCCTGGGTTTTTGCAAGCGACGTGGAGCGCACGGAGGGCGCAGGCGCGGGAGACGTGGTGGAGGTCTATTCCTCCAAGAACACCTTTCTGGGCCGGGCGATGTACAATCCGAATTCGCAGATCACGCTGCGCATGCTCACCCGCGACGAGACGCCCGTGGACGACGAGTTCTTCTATAACCGCGTCAGGACCGCGTGGGAATATCGCAAGACCTTCTGCGACCCGGCCTCCTGCCGCCTGATCTATTCCGAGAGCGATTTTCTGCCCGGGCTGATCGTGGATAAGTTCGCCGACGTGCTCTCCGTGCAGGTGATGAGCCTTGGCATCGACAGGCATATGCCCGTCATTTACGAGGCGCTCAAGCAGATCGTGCAGCCAAGCGGCATTTATGAGCGAAACGACGTGCCCGTGCGCCGCCTCGAGGGCCTGCCCATGAACAAGGGCCTCGTGTACGGCGAGGTGCCGGACAGGGTCGAGATGCTCGAAAACGGCATCAAGCTGCTCGTGGACGTGAAGGAAGGCCAGAAGACCGGCTATTTCCTGGACCAGAAGGAAAACCGCGCGGCCATCGCGCCGTTTGTGAAGGGGAAGACCGTGCTGGACTGTTTCTGCCACATCGGCTCCTTCGCGCTGCATGCGGCGCATTTCGGCGCGCAGAAGGCCGTGGGTGTGGATATCTCCGAGGACGCCGTTGCCTATGCGCGGGAAAACGCGGCGCTCAACGGGCTTTCCAACGCGGAGTTTGAGGCGGCGAACTGCTTTGATTATCTGCGCGAGAAGTATGACGCGAAGGAACGCTACGACGTGGTGATCCTCGATCCGCCGGCCTTTGCAAAGAGCCGTTCCGCGCTGGAGAGCGCGCGCAGGGGCTATAAGGAGATCAACCTGCGCGGCATGAAGCTGTGCAAAGAGGGCGGCTTCCTGGTCACCTGCTCTTGCTCGCAGCATATGCTGCCCAATCTGTTCCTCGATATGATCAACGAGGCTGCGCGCGACAGCGGAAAGCGCGTGCGTCTGGTGGAAAATCGCGCGCAGGCGCACGACCATCCCATTTTGCCCGCCGCGCCGGAGACCCATTACCTCAAGTGCATGATTTTGCAGGTGTTCTGACGGCTGGCCAAGGGGCGCTGCCCCTTGGAACCCCGTTGCGCAAGCGCTGCGGCGCTTGCGCCTATGCAGGGGCTCTGCCCCTGCACCCCGCCAGAGGGGCTCCGCCCCTCTGGACACCCCGTTGCGCGGGGCTATGCCCCGCACCCCTGCAGGGAGCTCCGCTCCCTGCACCCTCGGCAAAGGGGCTCCGCCCCTTT
>JAUMYC010000334.1 GCA_030528845.1 Eubacteriales bacterium | reverse complement strand
CATCCATGTATTCCTCGTCAGAAGGAATAATAGCGGCCATCTTCTTGATGTCCTCGGTGTTCTCTTCCTGAATGACGTCGACGATATCGTCGATGGTGATGATGCCGACCAGACGGTTTTCCTTGTCGGTGACGGCGATGGAGGTCAGGTCGTAGCGGCGGAAATCGTCGGCGACGACCTCCTGGTCGTCCGTGGTCGTCGCGGATACGATGTTGGTATCCATGATGTCGCGGATGTACGTGTTTTCCGGCGCGATGAGCAGCTTGCGCAGGGAGACGTAGCCGACCAGATGGCGCTGCTCGTCGATGACGTAGCAGGTGTAGACCGTCTCTTTGTCGATGCCCGTGCGGCGGATGTAGTCCATCGCCTTGCGGACGGTGAAGTAATCGCGCAGGTCGACGTACTCGATGGTCATCAGGCTGCCCGCGCTGTTGTCCGGATAATTGAGGAACTGGTTGATCAGCTTGCGCGTGTTCTCGTCCGCGTTGGCAAGCACCTTCTTGACGACGTTCGCCGGCATCTCCTCAAGGAAGTCGACCGTATCGTCAAGGAACATGTCGTCAACGAGCGCCTTGAGTTCTGCGTTGCTGGCGCTCTCGGCGATGAGCTGCTGCTGATCGCTGTTCATGTAGGCGAACACGTCCGAGGAAATATCCTTGGGGAGCATGCGGAAGAGCTTGATGACCTTCGCGCTGTCCTCCACCTCTTCATCGAGGCCCTCGGCGATATCCACCGGCAGGCATTCCTGCGCTTTTTTCTTGAAATCATGGAGCCTGCCCTTTTCCATCAGCTCGAGCAGCTCCAGAAAATCCTTGCGGAATTCTTCCTCCACGGGAAACCCCTCCTATCATTTTCGGCTTTTTACGGTCCTGAAAATGCAGGCTGATCCCCAAAAACGGCGCGAAAAAGCGCACAGCGTCAAACTGCGCGCATGCGATCCCTTACAGATGCAAAGACGCAGATGACAGCGCCCGACGTTCTCGGGGTTTGCCCGCGGTGCTACTGGGATAATCGTCCACGTCTTTCACCTCCGGTTGTATTTTCCTCGTTTAAAGATACGCCCATTTTTTGTGTTTGTCAACCCCGCGCCGGCAAAAACAGATCACACCGGATAACCCGCGCCCGCGCGCACCAGATAGAGCACGCGCTCGGCGACCGGCGTCTTTGTAACCTGCTCAAGCGCCCTTGCGTAGAGGGCGAGCTGCGGCCTGTGGCGCGCGATTGCGCCCTGCGCGTCCTTCGCGGAATCCGTCTTGTAGTCAAGCAGCACCCATTTCCCTCGCTCGATGAAGCAGCAGTCGATGACGCCCTGCACAAGCTGCGCGCCGCCCGCCCCATCCTCCATGCGGAAGGTGAACGCCCATTCGCGCTCCACGCGCTCACTCAGAAGCAGGCGCACGCCAAGGGGCGAGGCGAAGAAGCTGACGAGCATCCGCGCGGGCACGGCAGCGTATTCCGCCGCATTGATCACGCCGCTTTCAAGCATCGCGTCAAGCTGCCGCGCGATTTCTTTCTGCAGGTCCTTCGTTTCCTTAAGGCGCGCCAGATCGATCATGCGCATCATCCTGTGGAACGCCGTGCCGATCGCCGCGCCGGTCATCTGCTTTTCCTGCATGAAACGCGGCAGGCGCATGATTTCCGCCGGCGCATACGTATCCTCCTGCGCCGCGCGCTTTTCGTCGCGCACGACGGCGCTGACCGTCGTCTTGCGCACGGCGGGCTTCTGCGCCCCGGGAACAAACGCCAGAAGGCGCAGCGTCTCCCCGTCCGCCGTCTCTTTCCCTAGCTCCGCGAGCAGCGACGCCACTGCCTCCTCGCTGCGCCCTGTCTGCGCCTGCGCCGCGCCGCCCGTATGGGCGAAGACATGCCAGCGGGAGCACCCCGCCGCAACCGCCTCCTGCGGGATGGTCAGGCATGCGCCGGCATGCGTCAGCGCCGGACAGATCATGTCAAGTCCGGTCTTCATCGCCAGCACGTCCGCCGCCGTCTCCCCGCCGCGCCAGCGCTCGGGCGGCGCGTCCTCGGAGGTATCGCCGATGAGGATCAGCCGCTCCCGCGCACGCGTCATGCCTACGTACAGGATGAGGATTTCCTAGG
>JAUMYC010000097.1 GCA_030528845.1 Eubacteriales bacterium | reverse complement strand
GAGGAGCTCGAACAGCTCGAAAACGCCCTGCTTGCGCGCGGGGCTTCCGGCAAGGTGACCGTGCTCTCCGACAGCGAGATCGCCGTCACGGTCGTGGACGATGAGACCGGCGCTCCCCTTTCCTCGGCGGGCGCAAAGGTCACCATGGTAAGCCTTTCCGCTTCCGGGACCACAAAGACCATTACGCGCGAGCCCGAGAGCAGCGGCACATGCTTTTTCACCAAGAGCGAGCTGAGCCTCTCCGTCGGCGGCAGGGCCAAAGTGAGCCTGCGCGTGGAAGCGCCCGGCTATCGGACGGTGATCTACGGATACCATACCCTTGAGGGCGGCGAGTCGCACAAGATCCGCATGATCAAAGACGACGGCACCCCCTACATCATGGGCGCGAGCATCAACGGCGGCGACATGATGCGCATCGCAAACGGCATGTACCTCTCCCCGCGAAACGACATGCAGCACACCGTCACCATCTTTGCGGACACGAAAGGGCAGAACTGCACCTTCTCCATCCTGCAGGGAGAGCGCGTCGTCGCCTCGAAGGCCGCCGCTCTTTCCCCGAAGGACGTCCTCGACATCCGGGGCGCCTTCATGCGGCTGGGCGCAGACGGCGCCTTTGTGCCGGACGTGCCCATCAGCCTGAAGATCCAAAGCGGGGAAACGAACGAGACCACGCTCACCCCCTTCAGCGTCGTGAAGGCCGTCATGGACGAGCCCCTCTTTAAGGACTCCATTCCCGTATACATGGGCAATATGGGCATGAGCATCGACACGGGCCTCGGCAAGTATCTGGGCACAGCCTGGATCAATTTAAAAAGCCCCTTTACCCTCCAACCCACCGCCTATATCTCTACGAGCGGCAGCTGGATGCTGGGCATCGGCTACAACCGCAGCTTCAGCAAGATGCAGGACGGATGGAAGGAAGTCACATGGCTCGACGACTTAGAGGCGAAGAAGGATGCCTCCAAGGAGTTGCAGAATCTGCAGCAAAACGCCGAAAACGGCCTGCCCAACAACGGCAAGGACGCCAAGAGAACATGGAAGGCTTCCACCAGCGTCTCCGCAAACGTGACGGGCTTTGTCTTCGCCATGGGAACATGCGCCACGTCTCCTGCAGCGCCGGGTGTCCCCGTGACGCATGATGTGTGCAACGTTGACTTCGGCATGGGCGTCACCGGCACGCTGACCGGCGGCTTTCAGATCACGGGCACCATCCTCTATGTGCCCTGCTTTGTGAACGGCTCCGTCTCCGGAAGCCTGACGATGTCTGTCTCCGGCGGCTTCACCAAGGAAGACTATTCCTTCTGGGACGACCCCAATGGCATGGATCTTTCCACGATCACCATGTCCCGCACGACGGGCTTCGGCGTGTCCGCCGCGATCGACGTCAGCGCTTCGGCCGGCATCGGCGTCCCCAAGATGCTCAGCCTCGGCATCCGGGGCGGCGCGGGCGTTTCCGGCGGCGTCAGCTACCTCGGCGACCGCTACGACACCGGTATACAGGGCACGGCCAATATCAACGGCTACGCCCGCATCTACGCCTTTGCCAACGCTCTCTGGCTGGAGGCCAAAGTCTCGCTGATCTCCGCGCCGCCGTGGTCGCAGACCGCTATATGGCCGTCGCAGACGCCGGACATGCATTCCTATCTGCTCGCCGACAGCTATGAACAGCTGCAGGCCGCGCTCTACCGCCCCGACCCCGGCAGCTATACCACTTTGGAAGACTATGCGGGCCGGGAGAGCAGCGGCGAAGAGAAGATCCTCTTCCGGCAGGAGGGCTATAATGTCAACGCGCGCGCCGTCCGCTCCGTTGTGACGGAAAACCTGCCCGCAGAGGTCTCTCTCCTTCTGGAGGACATCCCCACCTCGGATTCGAGCATGCGCTTCGTGTCTTATCGCGACGAGAACAACTTCGAGGGCACTCTGGCGCTCTATCTGCAGAAGAACAAGCACAGCACCCTCGTCGTCAGCTATTCTCCCTCCGCAACATCCCTCGGGCTGCGCCCGGTATACACGCACGGATCGAACCTGCTCCAAGGCTGGTATGCCTATGAGTTTGACGCTCAGACCTACTATGTGGACGGCCAGCTCTACCTCGCTCTGGTGTTCGCCCTCACCAATGCGGATCTGGCCGTGGCGGACGACGATACCCTCCGCGAAAACGCGCATGTCGTTCTGACGACGCGCAAGATCGACGACAACCATCGGATCTATCCCAATTTTGCGGAGCACGAATGGCAGACGAAGGTGTTTGCGCCGGTCGAAGAGGGCAGCAAGGTGTATCTGCCGCGCGTCTGTGCGGCGGACGGCGACACCGGGCTCTCCGCTTCCTGGGTCGTCACCCGCTCCGACGGCAGCGGAGGCGAGATCTACAGCCTCCGTCAGGCGACGGCCCGGCAGACGGAATCGGACAACTATGACGTGCTCCTGCCCGACGCATCCCGGCTCAACGAAGACCTGATCCGCTCGCTGAACGTGGAAAACGTCTTCCCGGACCAGTCGTACGCCATGCGGCTGCATGCCGATTCCGACGCGGTCACCTCTCCGGTCCTCTTCAAGCAGCGGGACGGCTCGCTCGATTCCGAGCTCTTCTTCTTCCATAAAGACGCGGCCAACGGTAAGGGCTATGTGCGCGTGCAGGAGCCCTCGTTCCTGAGCATCAGCGAAATGCACACTCACTCGCCTTACCTCACCCCGCAGGACGCCGGGCTGCTGCTCATCGGCGCGCCCGAGAGCGCAGGCGACTCTCCCAACATGCACACCATGACTTGGGAAAAGAACCTCGCAAGGATCGACGACCACGAGATGTTCGTCTCCGTCACGGGCGACAGCTTCGACGTATCCAATGTCAACGGCGATATCTACGCCCATTGGGTCGTCACGGAGAACTCGGAAAATGCGGAGGAATCGGTCTATCAGCTGTACGCGAGCCTGATCGACCCGCAGGATCACACGGCTTCGCAGCCGATCCTGCTGATGGACCTTGAGCATGTGCCGGGCACGCTCGCCCGCTTCAGCATCATGCCGCTGATGAGCAGCCGGGATCTTTACCAGTGCTATTTCCTCACCACCAACATCGAACAGATCGATGAAAAGCGCATCTGCGACATCGGCTCCGTACAGATGGGACTGCAGACCGGGCTGGAGATCTGCGCCTTCTCGCCGGATTACCCCGTCATCACCCACGACGAGAGCTTCATCTCCACCATTCGCGTGCAGAACACGGGCGACATGCCGATCACAAAATTCGCCTTTGACATCGACCTGACCAGCGGCGGCAAGGAAGCGCCGCTCAAACACGTTTCGATCGACCTGCTCAACGAAAACAACAACGCGATCACCAACCGCTGGCACGGCGCGGGGAACATTGAGAGCAAAGGACGAGCCGCGGCGTACCGGATCGAAGACAATACGCAGACGGCGTTGAGCTCCTTTGCCCGGACGGTCTCCTGCTCTTATGACAGCAGCGGAACGCGCCGAAGCACGGGAAAGACGACCGAACGCGAGATCAAGGCGCTCATGCCCGGCGAATATGCCTGCTTCAAGATCTCCATGATCGCGCCGTCGGATCTCGCGGGAGGCACGGCTCTGCTCAACGCAAGCGTCAGCCGGCTGACCTGCACCACCAGCGCCGACAGCCCCGTCTCGTATTCTATGCAGATCGACGGAGACCGGGTGCAGCTGCAGCATCCGCAGCCGGACGGCCTCGCAGCTCCGTCTCCCATGGTCTTCTACACCGGCATGGACCGGACCGGAGCGCGCACGGATGCGCTTGCTCTGAGCACGGAGGGCAACGACCTGGAGATCAACGCATATGTGGTGATGCAGGGCGAGACCCCCGTGGCGCAGATCAGCATCGACAACACGACCAACCGGCTCTCCGAGGATGTGCAGCCCGTGCTCATCGCCTCTGTGAACGGGAAGACGACCTACACCCGTCCCTTCCTCACCTATCTTGAAGAAGGCTTCACGCGCACGGTCGAGATCCCGCTGAGCGTGCTCTGCGGAGGACAGCCCTACGAAGAGATCGAACTGCGCCTCGTGAACACGCACGGGCAGGATTACGGCGAGGTCAACGAGTTTACCAATTCCTGCGTTATCAGGCCCGTATGGAGCTTCTATATCGCAGAGCATCCCGCTTCCGCCTCCGTCTACGCGGGCGACGACGTGCGCCTGAGCGTGTGGGCGAGCGGGCCGGACGGGCGCTTCTCCTATCAGTGGCAGATGCTCTATCCCGACGGGACCGTGCAGGAGATCGCCGGTGCGAATTCCCCGTCGCTCCTGCTGGAAAACGTGAGCCCCGCAGACAGCGGCCGCGCCTTCCGCTGCATGGTCTGGGACAGCAGCAACGCCATGCGGGCGAGCGAATACGCCTTCCTCAGCGTGAGCGAAGCGCCTGTTCTGCCGCAGACGGGCCATCCCGACCAAAGCGGCCTGTATCTTGCGCTGATGGCGCTGAGTGCTGCCGCCGCGGCGGTGCTCGTGCTGCACGCGCGCAGCCGCAGAGCCTGACAGCTCCCGCACATACACAAACAACCGCCGGCTATCAAGCCGGCGGCTGTTTTCCTTGCCTGCCGCTGCATGCAGCGGTTTTTTTATTCTTCTTGGGCAGTTTCTTCCTACTCGTCCTCTTCTTCTTCGGCTTCTTCCGCTTCGGCCAGAGCGGCTTCCTCGGCGGCCTTGCGGGCGGCTTCTTCGGCAGCTTCCTTTTCCTCCAGCAGGACGGCGGCGTTCATGCGGCCGTAGCGCCGCGTCATCACGGCGACCTCCTCCTGCAGGCTTTCGCTGAGCTGCTCCTCCGTCAGGCGCCAGCGCCAGTTGCAGCCGACGGTGGAGGGCGTGTTGATGCGCGCCGCGCTGCCAAGGCCGAGGTAATCCTGGATCGGGATGATGCAGGTGTCGGCGTTCGAGCGCATCATCAGCGCGATGAACACCTTCGGCAGGTTCTTGAGCGGCGTGTACTGATCGCAGGCGTAATCGCGGGCGAGCTTTCGCGTCTCCTTGTCCATGGAGGCGATCCACCCGGCGAGGGTGTCGTTGTCGTGCGTGCCGGTGTAGGCGATGCAGTTGTTCGGGAAATCATGCGGCAGATACTCGTTTTCAAAGCCGGTATCCTCTACATCGAAGGCAAACTGCAGCACCTTCATGCCCGGGAAGCCGCTCCCCTTGAGCATTTCGCGCACGGTCTCGGTCAAAAAGCCCAGATCCTCCGCGACCAGCCCGCATTCGCCGATCCTCTCCTCCGCCGCGCGGAACAGATCCAGCCCGGGGCCCTGCTCCCAATGGCCGACGGCGGCGGTCTCCGCGCCGTAGGGGATGGCGAAGTATTCGTCAAAACCGCGGAAATGATCGATGCGGGTGAGATCGAACAGGCGGCTGCAATGCGCAAGGCGCGTGATCCACCAATCGTAGCCGGTCTGCCGGTGATAGTCCCAGTTGTAGACGGGATTGCCCCAGAGCTGGCCGATGTCGGAGAAGGCGTCCGGCGGGCAGCCCGCGATGAAGACGGGGCGACTGTCCTCGTCGAGCTGGAACAGCTCCGGATGCGCCCACACGTCCGCGCTGTCCATGGAGACGTAGATCGGGATATCGCCCATGATCAGGATATCCCGATCGTTGGCGTATTCCTTGAGCGCCTGATACTGTTCAAAGAACTTGAATTGCATGTACATATGGAACTCGATATCGAAATACAGCTTCTCGCGGTAATAATCCAGCGCGAAGCCCCAATGCCTGCGGATGTCCTCCGGCCAGTCATACCAGCATTGGCCGCCGAAGAATTCCTTCACGGCCATGAACAGCGCGTAATCCGCCAGCCACCAGCCGTTTTCGGCCAAAAAGCGCTGATAGGCTTCGTTTTTGCTGATGTCGCTGCGCTCATAGGCCTTGCGCAGCAGCGGGAAGCGGTTGTAATAGAGCTTGTCGTAGGCGATGTCGGTCGGGTCGTCGCCCAGATCCGCTGCGTCGCATTCCTCCTGCGTGAGCACGCCCTCTTCGATCAGCGCTTCGAGGCTGATGAAATACGGGTTGCCGGCGAAGGTGGAATAAGACTGATAGGGGGAATCGCCAAAGGAGGTCGGGCCGATGGGCAGGATCTGCCAGATAGTCTGGCCGGCCTCGCGCAGCCAATCGACAAAATCATAGGCGGACCGGGAAAAACAGCCCACGCCGTAGCGGGAGGGCAGGCTCGTGATCGGCAGTATCATGCCGGCTGCTCTGCTCATGTGTTCAGTTCATCCTTTCCTTTTCCCCGCCCGGACGCAGCGCCGCGCCGGAGGGGGATGTTTCTTCCATAGACACCAATGGATAATATTTTACTCAGATTTGCCATAAATGCAAGCCGTTTTTCACAGGAATGCCGCCTCTCTTTTGCATTGACAAGGCGCTTTGCCTCACGGTATACTGTCTGTACACTGCAGAAAAAGGAAGGAACGCGCTATGGCAGGCAAAAATAAGCAAACCTATCTGGGCGTGGAGCTCGGCTCCACCCGCATCAAGGCGGTCGCGATCGATCAGGCGCATGCGCCTGTTTCCTCCGGGGATTACACTTGGGCGAGCACGTTTGAAAACGGCGTGTGGACCTACAGCATAGACGAAGTCTGGGCCGGGCTGAAGGCCGCGCTCGCGGGCGTGGAAGAGCGAGAGAACATCGGCGTGATGGCCGTCTCCGCTATGATGCACGGCTACCTCGCCTTTGACAGCGAATGGAACCTGCTCGTGCCCTTCCGCACATGGCAGAACACCATCACCGGGCAGGCCGCGGCGGAGCTGACCGAGCTCTTCGGCTTCAATGTCCCGCAGCGCTGGTCCGTGGCGCATCTGTATCAGGCCATCCTCAACGGCGAGGAGCACATCGCCAAGCTCGCGCACATCACCACTCTGGCCGGCTATGTGCACTATATGCTCACCGGCGTGAACGCCATCGGCGTGGGCGAAGCCTCCGGCATGTTCCCCATCGACAGCGAGGCGCTCTGCTATGACAAGGCCATGCTGGCCAAGTTCGACGCGCTGCTTGCGCAAAAGGGCGTCGATAAGAAAGCGGAAGAGCTGCTGCCGGGCGTGCTCTGCGCGGGCGAGAGCGCCGGCTGCCTCACCGAAGAGGGCGCGCAGCTGCTGGGCGGGCTGCTGCCTGCGGGCATTCCCCTCGCTCCGGCAGAGGGCGACGCGGGCACGGGCATGACGGCCACCAACGCCGTCGCTCCGCGCACGGGCAACGTCTCTGCGGGCACGTCCATCTTCTCCATGGTCGTGCTGGAAAAGCCGCTGAGCAAGGTGTACGAAGAGATCGACATGGTGACCACGCCCACGGGCAAGCCCGTGGCCATGGTGCACTGCAACAACTGCACGAACGATTCCAACGCGTGGGTCGGCGTGCTGCGCGAGACGGCCGCGCTCTTCGGCGCGCAGCCTTCCACGGGCGAGCTCTACACAAAGCTCTATGAAAAATCGCTCGAGGGCGACGCAGACTGCGGCGGCGTGCTCGTGTGCAATTACATGGCCGGCGAGGGCATCACGCATATGGACAGCGGCAGGCCCATGGTCGTGCGCCTGCCGGACGCGAAGTTCACTCTGCCCAATTTTTTCCGCGCGCAGCTCTATTCCACCATGTCCACCCTGAAACTGGGCATGGACATCCTCGCCGGGGAACACGTCGCCATCGACAGCCTCACCGGCCACGGCGGCCTGTTCAAGACCCCCGTCGTCGGCCAGAAATACCTCGCCGCCGCGTGCAACGCGCCCGTCACCTGCATGGAGACTGCGGGCGAGGGCGGCCCCTACGGCAGCGCGCTGCTGGCGGCGTACATGGCCAACAAGGCAGAGGGCGAGACGCTCGAGGCCTATCTCAACGCGCATGTCTTCGCCGGCGTGAAGGGCACGACCCTCGCGCCCGAGCAGGCGGACGTGGACGGCTTCAACGCCTATATCGCGCGCTACTCGCAGCTGCTCAAGGTCGAACAGACGGCCATCGAGGCGCTGTAAACAACTGCATATCCGCGCCGGAGGCAGCTTCTGTCTCCGGCGGCTTTTTGCAGGGCCGGTTCGTATTTTCGGACGGACTCAGAACAGAAAACATCGGAGGAAATAAAAATGTTTCAGGGAAAAGTTGCCGTCGTCACCGGCGGCGCGGGCGGCATCGGCAAGGCCATCGCCGAGTCGTTTGAACTGCAGGGCGCGCGCGTTGCCGTGATCGACATCGCCGAAAACCCGTTCTTCGTGGGCGATATCGGCGACAAAAAGACGCTGGAAGCGTTTGCGGAAAAAGTCGCCGCCGAATTCGGGCAGGTGGATTATCTGATCAACAACGCGCCGCCGCCCATGCACGGCATCGACAGCTGCACATGGGAAGAATTCCAAAACGCGCTTTCCATCGGCGTGAGCGCGCCCTTTTATCTCACCAAGCTCCTCCTCCCCCATTTTGCGCCGGGCGCGGCCGTCGTGAATATCTCCTCCTCGCGCGATCGGATGAGCCAGAGGCAGACGGAGAGCTACACTGCGGCCAAGGGCGGCATCCACGCGCTCACGCATGCGCTGGCCGTGAGCCTTGCCGGGCGCGTGCGCGTCAATTCCATCTCCCCCGGCTGGATCGACACGGCTTACACCGTCTATAAAGGGCCGGACGCGACGCAGCAGCCCGCCGGGCGCGTGGGTCATCCGATGGACATCGCGCACATGGCGCTGTATCTGTGTTCCGACATGGCCGGCTTCATCACGGGAGAGAACATCTGCATCGACGGCGGCATGACCCGCCAGATGATCTACCATGCCGACTGCGGCTGGACGCTGGAAGAAGAATAAAACCAAAACAGCAAATGATAGGGCGACGTAAAACAGTACCGGGGACGGCGAGATGCTGTCCCCGGTACTGCAAAGGTGGATTATGTGTGATAGGATATCAGAAAACCGGTCGATAAACTTGAATAGGCCCAATTGATGCGCCGCGCCAAAGCCTCCCCTGTGTAAGGGGAGGTGCCCCGCAGGGGCGGAGGGGTCGTCG
>JAUMYC010000333.1 GCA_030528845.1 Eubacteriales bacterium | reverse complement strand
TCGGGTGCAGAATGGAAACGGCTATGTCTTATATCCGAATGGACATTATGAAGGACTCTTGAAGTAATACTGGATGCATTTTGCACCCAGTCCTGCACCCTCGGGTGCATTGCGTCGCTTGTATCACAATCAACCGGATTAGCCAACGAAACCGGAAGATATCAAACGATATCTTCCGGTTTCTTCCTTTTTCGGCAGAGACAAACACAGGCGGGCCGCGCGGCAAGCTCCTTGGAAAGAGCGCCGCGCGGCCCGTGTTTTTTGCAGGAGAGGGTCACTCGTGATCGTTCAGGTTGATGCTCTTTGCGTAGGGGGTGTCGATCTCGCCGGAATTGATCTTTTCGATGATCTCGGCGCGCCTGGGGTCGTCAAGCTGCAGATCCACGCCCACGATCTTCCAGTTGTTGTCCACTTCGGGCGCGACGGGCGAATGCTCGGCGAAGTATTCCACGAGCATGTCGCGGATCGAAGAGGAGGATTCCCATTCCTTTCTGCCGGAGATGATGCCTTCGGGCTTGAGCACGGACGAGTAACGATAGTTGTTGACCGCCAGCGTCAGCACCTGATCGTCCTGCAGCGGCTCGCCTTTGAACATCACATTTTTGATGCGCTGTCCGTGGGGCCGGCTCAGGTCGACCTCGTATTCCACGCCCGCAAACATATCCAGAAGATAGGCGGGGTATTCGGGATCGAAGGAGATGTTGATATCGCCCGGCTTCCATTGGTTGTAGCAGCGGGCGGACCATTCCATGTACGCCTTGAGCTCGGCGCCGGTCACGGGCACGCGGTAGAGGGTGTTGCTGTGCTTGTATACGCTGAGAATATCGCGGTATGTGATATCGCCCTCGGGCAGATCGGACGTGTTCTCGAACAGCGCAGCCGAGGAGACGTCGGCCTGCGCGTTTTCGAGCTGGATCCGGTTGATCAGATCCACGACGGCGGTATCCATGATGCGGCCCGCGGGAATGCCTGCGATCTCGTTTTCGGGCTGGAATTTGGCCGTCGTGCTGCCTAAGACTTCGCCCGCCCCGCCGTCGTCGTCGGAGCCGGAAACGAGGGAAACGGCTTCTTCGTGCGCCTCTGCGACGGCCTCGAGCGCGCGGATCTCCTCGGACGGTTCAAAATCCGCAGCGCCGATCACCTGCACGGTCGCGTCGATGATATCCTTCTCGGCGTTGAGGGTCAGATCAAAGCGCACGATATCGCGGCCGCCCTCGCGGGGCGCGCCGATGGGGACGTCGCCCTGCTTTTCATTCACCAGGCTGTGCATATGGCCTGCGAGCAGCACGTCGATCTCCGGGTTGTCGTCCAGGATCTTCTGCGCGGAGTCGGAGCCGTATTCTTCGTCATACTCCGGATACATGCCCATGTGCGCGCAGACCACGATCACGTCCGCATCCTCGCCGATCTGTTCGATGGCGTTCTGCACGGCTTCGTTGGCCGCTTCGAAGGTGTATTCGTCCACGCCCTCCTTGTCGCTGTCCCAGATGGGCACGTCGGGCGTGACGACGCCGATGACGGCGACGCGGATGCCGGCCTCTTCGAGGATGGTCCAGCCGCTGCCGGTGACGAATGCGCCGTCGGCGCTGCGCACATTGGCGGCGAGCACGGGGAATTCGGCCTGACCGAGGATGGCGTTCATTGCGGGGATGCCCCAGTTGAACTCATGGTTGCCCAGCGTCATGGCGTCGTAGCCCATATGGTTCATCACCGTCATCACGGGATGCGCCTTTTCGGGATACTTGTTGAAAAGGTCGTCGGTCATGATGGTGCCCTGAATGGCGTCGCCGTTGTCCAGCAGGATGGTGTTCGGGTTTTCCGCGCGCACCTGTTGGATGTAGGTATACAGGCGGGCGATGCCGTTGTTGGCGGTCTCGGCGTTGTCCTCGTAGTTGAAGCCCCAGATGTTGCCGTGCAGATCCGAGGTGCCCAGAATGGTCAGCGTCGTCTCTCCCGCCGCGCATGCGCACAGCGCGAGCGAAAGAGAGAGAACGGCCAGAGCCAGACAGAGGAGCATTTTTTTGTACATGAAGGCTTGCCTCCCTTTGCAGTCGGTGCATGGATAATGATACGACCCCATTATACTGCATTTGTGCAGGGA
>JAUMYC010000096.1 GCA_030528845.1 Eubacteriales bacterium | reverse complement strand
CCTCGATCAGCTTCATCAGGTACACATGCTTGGCATACTTGCGGGCGCCGGAGGAGACCTGCAGGATCAGGGGAGCCTTTTCCTCGATCGCAGCTTCGGTGATGCCCTGGATGATTTCCATATTGTTGACGTTGAAAGCGCCGATGGCGTAGCCGCCCTCATAGGCCTTCTTAAACATCTCGGTGGAAGTAACCTTCGCCATGAAAAACCACTCCTTTTACATATATCGGTTGCCCGGTATCGTATACATTATAGCCGCACAGCCGATTTTAATCAAGTCACTCCTGTTAAAAGGGCTCTATTTCGCAAAAATTCGGCCCTTTGCGCCGCGCCGTGGCTGCTCCGGGCGCAGAAAACGGCGCTCGATGCGCCTGCGCAGGGAGATCCGCTTCCCTCAGAGCGTGCCGATGGTCAGGCAGATGGGGTAATGGTCGGAGAGGAAGATGCCGTCGAGCTCGTCCGTCCACAGCTCCACCTTGTGCTCTCTGCGGGCCGTTTTTTCGTCCGCGTAGATATAGTCGATGCGGTAGGGCGCCTGCTTTCTGCCGAAATCATGGAAGGTGATCTCGCAGCCGCCGGTCAGCTCGCGGATGGGGAATTCTTTGTATTCGTCGCAATAGCGCACCGTCTCGCTGCCGGGCAGGGCGTTGAAATCTCCCATGAGGAACACGGGCAGCTTCGCCCGGCTCCGGTCCTGCTGCACGCGCTCCATCACCTGCCGGATGCCCAGAATGCGCGCCAGGTCGCTGCGGTGGTCGAGGTGGTTGTTGTACACCCAGAAGGGCTCGTCCGTGCCCTTGATGCGCAGCAGCAGCACCTGACAGATCCTCGGGCAGTCGCTCTGCTCCGGAAAGCGGCTGCCGGGCACGTTCGGCGTGGGCGAGAGCCAGAAGCAGTCCTGCCCGAGCACCTCCACCGTCTCCTTGCGCACGGCCGTCGCCAGCCCCTCGCCGCGCCGGTCCTCCAGCCGCCCGTTGTAGATCAGCTGATATTCCGGCATGTGCCGCTCGAAAAAGTCCGCGTGCTTTTCTTTGCATTCCTGAAAGCAGATCACGTCCGGCCGCTCGTTGTCGATCTTCTCAAACACCATGCCGGCCCTGTGGATAAACCCGTTGATCCCGTCGCCGATCCATACGCAGCGCAGGTTGAACGTTACGATCTTCATATCCTCCACGCCCTCCTTCGGGGTCTTTTGTGCGATGCTCCCGCATCTTTCTTTTATTGTATCACTTTAAGCGCGAAAATCAAACCTCTGACCCGGCAGGGGCGACCCTTGCGGTCGCCCGGCCTGCGCGACCATCGGCTCATCGGCGCGAACTACTCGCCCAGACGGGCGGGGCAAGCCCCGCCCCTACAAACGAGCAGCCAGCCTTCGCTTTTCTTCTCTCCCGTAGGGGCGACCCTTGCGGTCGCCCGGCCTCTGTAAAACAAAACGGGCGGGCACAAGGCCCGCCCGTTTATCGATCACATTCCTGCGGCGCCTCAAACGACGCGCAGTTCGCAGATATGCTCGCCGCTCTCGGTCAGCTCGCCCGTGGGCGCGAAGCCCGCCCTCTGGCAAAGGCGGCCGGCGATGTTGTTCTCGCCGCGATACCACGTGCGCACGCATTCGATGCCCGCGATCGCGCGCAGCTCGCGCAGCGCCGCCGCCATCGTCTCGCCGCCGAAGCCGCTCTTCTGATGCTTCGTGTCGATCATCAAACGCGCGATCACGCCGCGCTTTTCGGCCTCGTCATAGCGGTACATCACAAAGCCGACGAGGCTGCCGCCCGCATAGACCGCGCGCGGCACGCTCACGCGGTCGGCAAAGGCCTGTGCGAGGCAATAGCTCACCTCGGGCGCAAGGCCGGCCTGCGCGTCCGGCGCGGAGAGCGCGACGCAGGCGGCGAAGTTTTCCATGGTGATCTCGCGCAGCTGCACGCGCGCGACGTCCCTTCCGGAGTCGGCCTCGCGCAGCATCTTGCGCTGGATCTTGCCCGAGACCGTCTTGGGCAGCTCCGTGACAAATTCCACGATGCGCGGGTATTTATACGGCGCGGTCACCTTTTTCACATGCCGCTGCAGCTCCTTGGCCAGCTCCGGCGAGGGCTCGTAGCCCTTTGCGAGGATGACCGTCGCCTTTACGATCTGGCCCCTGTCCGCATCGGGCACGCCCGTCACAGCGCATTCCACCACCGCGGGATGCCCCACCAGCGCGGATTCCACCTCAAACGGGCCGATGCGATAGCCGGAGGATTTGATCACGTCGTCGCTGCGGCCGATGAACCAATAGTAGCCGTCCTCGTCGCGCCAGGCCTTGTCGCCGGTGTGATAGAGCCCGCCCGCAAAGGCCTCCTCGGTGCGCGCCTTGTCTTTGTAATAGCCCATGAAGATGCCCGCGGGGCGGCCGCCGGAGATATCCACGCAGATCTCGCCCTCTTCGCCGGGCAGCGTCTCGCGGCCTTCCTCGTTGACAAGGCGGATCTTCACATGGGGCGAGGGCATGCCCACGGAGCCCGGCCTCGGCGCCATCCACTTGGGCGTGAGCAGCAGCGGCACGCTCTCTGTCTGGCCGAAGCCCTCGCGGATCTCCACGCCGGTGTATTCCTTGAAGCGGCGGAAGACCTCCGGGTTGAGCGGCTCGCCCGCCGCCGTGGCCCATTTGAGCGCGCTCAGATCGTAGGCGGACATGTCCTCCTTGATCAGATAGCGATAGATCGTAGGCGGCGCGCAGAAGCTCGTCACCTTGTATTTTGCCATCACGGCGAGCAGATCCGGCGCATGGAAGCGGTCGAAATCGTAGATGAACTGGGTCGCCCCGGCGGTCCACTGGCCGTAGAACTTGCCCCAGCCGCATTTGGCCCAACCGCTGTCGGCCGTGGTCAGGTGGATGGAGCTGTCGTCGAGGTTATGCCAGAACGCGCCGGTGATGGTGTGGCCGAGCGGATAGACGAAATCATGCGCGACCATTTTAGGCATGCCGGTGGTGCCGGAGGTGAAATACATGAGCATGACGTCGCCGTTTTCGTTGGGGTATTCCTGCGGCGCATAGCCCTGCGCCGCCTCCAGCAGCGCGTCGAAATCCTGAAAGCCCTCGCGCGGGCCGTCCGTGCAGGCGGCGATGCGGCAGGTGCGGCTCATGCGCACGGCCTGCGCCACATGGCCCAGCACCTCGTCCTCGCCCACGCACAGCACGGCCTTGACCTCCGCCGCGTCCAGCCGATACACGATATCCTTGGCCATCAGCTGCGCCGTCGCGGGGATCTGCACCGCGCCGATCTTCATCAGGCCCAGCGCGGCGATCCAATATTGCCACCTTCTCTTGAGCAGCAGAAGCACCGTGTCTCCCCTGCCCACGCCCATGTCCAGAAACACGCGCGCGGCCTTGTCGGAGAGGCGCTTGATGTCGCCAAAGCTCAGCGTCAGCTCCTTTCCGTCGCTGCCGACCCAGATCATCGCGCGCTGCTGCGGCGCGAGGCGGGCGTATTCGTCCATGATATCCATGGCGAAATTGAATCGCTCCGGCACATGCAGGGCATAATTGGCGTAAAAATCCTCCAGAGAGGAAAAATCCTTGGAAATGTATCGATCCAGCAGACGCATGGGGAGCGACCTCCTAAGCTCTGTAGTACGCAAAACGCCCTGCGGCCTTTTTTCAGAAAAACGCGCGCAGAGCACCCGCCTTACGGGATGACGATCGCCAGAAAACGGCAGGGCCTGTCGCCGACGGCCTGCATGGCGTGGGGGTGGATGGAATCGTAATAGGCGCTGTCGCCGGGGTAGAGCTCGATCTCCTGCGCGCCGACCTTGAGCCGCAGCGCGCCCTCGAGCACATAGTCGAACTCATGGCCGGAATGGCTGTCGGTCTTCATGTCGCTGTTCTCGCCGGGGTCCACTGTGACATAGAGCGGCTCCACGCGCCTGTGGTTGAAGTTGTAGGCGAGGTTTTTGTAGACATAGTGCTCCGCCCGGTCGATCTCCACGCCCATGTTCTTGCGCGTGACCGCGCACACGGACAGCTTGGGCGCTTCTCCGGTGAGGATGGTGGTGGTGTCCACTCTGTAAAACGCGCTCAGCTTGAGCAGCAGGCTGATGGGAATATCCTTCCGCCCGGATTCATAGGCTATGTACTCCGGCGCGTCGATGCCGACTCCTTCGCAGACCTCCTCGATGGTGAAATCGCTGATCTCGCGCAGCTCGCGGATGCGCATGGCGATCTGTCGTACCTGCGTGGTCATTCCGCCTCATCCTTTCCCGCTGAATTTTGGGTGCAGTATACCTCTTTTGACCATTTTTCGCAAGTCCAAATTGTGAAAAAGGCGGAAAACAAGCCCCTCTGCGCCGCCTTTTGCCGCGCCGCGGGCAGGCAAAGGGCAAAAAAAGAGCCCTACATATATAAACTGAGGGTAAAATCCACGCGTAGAAACAGTTGAAATTGGCGTTCTTAACCTGATCGCTTGGACAAAGCGCAAAAGCTGTGATATACTATCACACATCTATTAGATGCAATAGAGTTCCGCCGCACGCGGGCCGAGCCTGCGTGTATGCAACCAAGACGGAGGATGAAGAAACAATGCTTTATGGCAGGATGACGACCGAGGAGATCAAGGAATCGATCCTCGGCAAAATCGAACGCGAATTCGGCTGCGAGATCACCGATGCGACTTCTCAGCAGATCTGGCAGGCCATCGCCATGACCGTGCGCGACGAAGTGATGGAGCGCCGCGCCGCTTCCCGCGGCGTGCGCAAAAAGGAAAAGGCCAAGAAGGTCTATTACCTCTCGGCCGAGTTCCTCGTGGGCCGCGCGCTGCACAACAACATGATCAACCTGGTCAACGAAAAGAACTATATCAAGGCGCTGGAAGAGCTGAACATCCCGCTGCCGGAGATCTTCGAGCAGGAGACCGACCCGGGCCTGGGCAACGGCGGCCTCGGCCGTCTCGCTGCCTGCTTCCTCGATTCGCTCACCGCGCTGCAGCTGCCCGCCATGGGCTGCTCCATCCGCTACGAATACGGCCTCTTCCGCCAGAAGATCGTGGACGGCTGTCAGGTCGAAATGCCCGACAACTGGCTGGCCAACGGCAATGTCTGGGAGATCTGCCGCCCCGATCAGACGGTCGAGGTGCACTTCGGCGGCTATATCCAGCCCGCCGAGGAAAACGGCAAGACCGTCTACCAGCATCTGGACTATAAGACCGTGCAGGCCGTTCCCTACGAAATGCCCGTGCTGGGCTACGACAGCTCCATGGTCAACATGCTGCGCCTGTGGTCTGCCCATTCGGTCAATTCCATCGACATGTTCGAGTTCAACCGCGGCCAGTATGTGCGCGCCATGGAAGAGCGCGAGCTGGCCGAGGTCATCTCCAAGGTGCTCTATCCGGAGGATACCCATCGCGAAGGCCGCGAGCTGCGCCTCAAGCAGCAGTATTTCTTCTCCTCCGCGTCCATCCAGTATGCCGTGAAGGATTTCGTTCAGGTCTATGGCAGCAACTTCTCCATCTTCCCGGATAAGGTCGCCATCCAGATCAACGACACCCATCCGGCAGTGGCCATCCCCGAGCTGATGCGCATCCTCATGGACGAGCACGGCCTGGGCTGGGAAGAGGCCGAGGATATCTGCCGCCGCACCTTCTCCTACACCAACCACACCATCATGTCCGAGGCGCTCGAGCGCTGGTCTGAGGATATGTTCCGCAACCTGCTGCCGCGCATCTACATGATCCTCGAAGAGATGAACAAGCGCCTGTGCGCCAAGCTGTGGGAAGTCTACCCCGGCCAGTGGGAGCGCATCGGCCATATGGCCATCCTCGCCTACGGTCAGGTGCACATGGCCAACCTGTGCGTCTCCAGCTGCCACGCCGTCAACGGCGTCTCCAAGATCCACACCGACATCCTGCGCAAGCAGACCTTCCACGACTTCCACGTCATGGAGCCGGGCAAGATCCACGCCATCACCAACGGCATCACGCACCGCCGCTGGCTGATGCAGGCCAACACCGCCCTTGCAGACCTGCTCGACGAGGCCATCGGCCAGGGCTGGCGCGCGCATCCGGAAGAGCTCTCCAAGCTCATGCCCTTTGCAGAGGACGCCGCCTTCCGCGCCGAATTTGCCAAGGTGAAAAAGTCCAACAAGGCCCGCCTCGCCGCCTATATGCAGCGCACCCAGGGCGCCATCCTGCGCCCGGACGATATCTTCGACAGCCAGGCCAAGCGCCTGCACGAGTATAAGAGGCAGCTGATGAACGTCCTGTCCATCATGGTCACTTATAACCGCATCGTCGACAACCCGAATCTGGATATGCCGCCGCGCACCTTCCTCTTCGGCGCCAAATCCGCCCCGGGCTACGGCCGCGCCAAGCTCATCATCCAGCTGATCAACGCCGTGTCCGAGCTGATCAAAAAGCATCCGCGCGCCAGCCAGCTGCTCAACGTCGTCTTCCTGGAGAACTACAACGTCTCCAACGCCGAGCTGCTCATCCCCGCCACCGAGATCTCCGAGCAGATCTCCACCGCCGGCAAAGAAGCCAGCGGCACCGGCAACATGAAGTTCATGATGAACGGCGCGCTGACCATCGGCACCCTCGACGGCGCGAACGTCGAGATGAGCGAGGCCGTGGGCATGGACAATATCTTCATCTTCGGCATGCGTCTGGAAGAGGTCGAGCGTGCGGAGAGGACCTACCGCGCCAGCGAAGTCTACGAGACGAACGTCGAGATCCGCCGCGCGCTGGAGATGCTCATCGACGGCACGCTCTGCCCGGAAGACCCGCGCAAATTCCAAGATCTCTACCACACCCTCCTCTTCGGCGATTTCGGCGGCAGGCCCGACCAGTACTTCGTGCTCAAGGATCTGCCGGACTATCTGCGCGCGCAGAACGACATGCTCAACGTCTGGAAGAACCCGGACAAGTGGTGGGCCATGGCCGTGCGCAACACCGCCTCCTCCGGCGTGTTCGCTTCCGACCGTTCCATCGCCGAGTACAACGAAAAAATCTGGCATCTTAAGCCGCTGGAGCTGTAATGAAGCTTTATCACAACTCCCGAAATTCAAATTACCGCTATCCCTTTGGCGCCCGTCCCGCGGGCGCCAAAGTGCGTTTGCGTATCGAGGCGGACGAGACCTTCCTCACCGCCTATGTGCGCGGCTGGTATGAAGGAGTCGAGGAGCGCTTCGAGATGACCCGGCGCGCAAACGCCTTCGAGGCGGAGCTCACCATGCCCGAAAGCGCACATGTGTTCTGGTATTATTTCATCCTGCAGGACGAGGCCGGGCGCACTTTGCTCTACGGCAACGCGAACGACAGCCTCGGCGGAGAGGGCGCCGTCTACACGCGCGAGCCCCCTTCCTATCAGATCACCCTCTACGACCCCGCCTACGAAACGCCGGACTGGATGCACGAGAGCGCGCTGTATCAGATCTTCCCGGATCGCTTCTTCTCCTCCTGCAAAAAGGACGCGAAGAACTGTCTGTATCCCGGCTGCTGGTATCACGACAGCTGGACGGACGACCCGGAGATCCACTTTGACGAAAAGCAGCGCGCCGCCGCAGATTTCTTCGGCGGAGACCTGCGCGGCATCACGCAGAAGCTGGCCTATATCAAGAGCCTCGGCGTGGGCGCGATCTACCTCAACCCCATCTTCCGCGCGCGCTCCAATCATAAATACGACACGGGCTGCTACATGGAGGTGGACCCCTCCTTCGGCACAGAGGAAGATCTGCAGATCCTCTGCTCCGAAGCGCAGCAGATGGGCATCCGCGTGATCCTCGACGGCGTGTTTTCGCACACCGGCGACGACAGCATCTATTTCGACCGCTACAACCGCCACGGCGGCGACGGGGCCTATCAGAAAAAGAATTCGCCCTACTCCTCGTGGTATCGGTTTGAAAAATGGCCGGAGCAATACGAAAGCTGGTGGGGGTTCGATTCGCTGCCCAACGTCAACGAGACCGACCCCTCCTACATGCGCTATATCCTCAGCGGTGAGGACGCCGTCGTGAGCCATTGGCTGCACGAGGGCACGAGCGGCTGGCGGCTGGACGTGGCGGACGAACTGCCCATGGACTTCCTGCGCCGCCTGCGCAGGCGCGTCAAAAAGGAAAAAAGCGACGCCTGCATCATCGGCGAGGTCTGGGAGGACGCCTCCCGCAAGGAGACCTACGGCGAGCTGCGCAACTACTGCTCGGGCGATACGCTCGACGGCTGCATGAACTATCCCGTGCGCGACGCCATCATCGGCTTCCTCCTCGGGCAGATCGACGCCTACGGCTTCGAACGCGCGCTCGAGTCTCAGCGGGAAAATTACCCGCCGCAGTTCCTCTATGCCTGCATGAACCTGCTCGGCAGCCACGACAAGCCGCGCGCCATCTCGGTGCTCTCCGGCCTGCCCGGGCTGGAGGCGCCGCCCGAGAAGCGATGCCCGCTGCAGCTGAGCAAGGAGCAATACGCTCTTGGCCGCGAGCGCTATGTCGCCGCGCTGCGCCTGCTCAGCGCCCTGCCCGGCATGCCCAGCGTCTATTACGGCGACGAGGCCGGCCTTGTGGGCATGGCAGACCCCTTCTGCCGCGGCACGTATCCCTGGGGCTACGAGGACAAAGCGCTCATCCGCGAGGTGCAGGACATCCTCTGCGGCCGGCCGGGCGTCTGCCGCACGGGCTTTTCCGCCGCGCGCGCCCTCAACAAGGACATGGCCGTCGTGGCGCGCTGGTATGAAGGCGGGCGCGACGTCTTCGGCAAGGCGCAGAAGGGCCCGGAAAACGCGTTGTGCGTTGTGAACCGCGCCGACACGCAGCAGCAGGCCATCCTGCTGCCCGGCGATATCGACGGCTTCCCGCTGCGCAGACCGCTGGCGCTGCATATCCCGCCGCGCACCACCGAGATCTTTACCCTTTAAGCAAAACAGAACAGCAAACAGCCCGGCAAGGCAGCGGATCAGCCGCCTTCGCCGGGCTTCTTTTTTTCGGTAAAATACCAACCCTGTAGGGGCGACCCGTGCGGTCGCCCGATAGATACACCAGAG
>JAUMYC010000332.1 GCA_030528845.1 Eubacteriales bacterium | reverse complement strand
TCGGTCGCCATCCAGCGGGCGAGGATGACCTTCTGCTGGTTGCCGCCGGAGAGCTCCTTGATCTTCTTTTCCGCGTCCGGGGTGGCGATGGCGAGCATCTTGATGTACTTATCCGCCAGCTCGTCCTGCTCCTTGCGGCTCATGGGCTTCATCATGCCGCGGCGGGCCTGCAGGGCAAGGGCGATATTCTCGCGGATGGTCAGATCGCCGATGATGCCGTCGCGCTTGCGGTCCTCCGGACAGAAGGCGATCTTGGCGTTGATGGCGTCCATCGGCTCGTTGATCCTGACGGTCTTTCCGTCGATGATCAGGGTGCCGCTTTGCGTTCTGGTGACGCCGAAGATCATTTCGGCGGTTTCCGTGCGGCCGGAGCCAAGCAGACCGGCGAAGCCGAGCAGCTCGCCCTTCTTCTGGCTGAAGGAAATGTCCTCCACCTTGCCGGGCACGCCGATGTGATCGGCCTGAAGCTGCGTGGCGGCGCCTTCCTTCTGCACGGCGCGCTTGAGGTCAAAGATCTGATCCAGATCCTTACCGATCATGCTGGAGACCAGCTCGAGCTTGGTGATGTCCCCGGCGTTGTATACGCCGATGAGGTGGCCGTTGCGCAGCACGGTCATGCGGTCGCTCATCTCAAACACCTGATCCAGGAAGTGGGTGATGAAGATGATGCCGATGCCCTGCTCCTTGAGCGCGCGCATGACGTCAAAGAGGCGCTTGACCTCGTCGTTGTCAAGAGAAGAGGTCGGCTCGTCCAGAATCAGCACCTTTGCGTCCACGTCCACCGCGCGGGCGATGGAGACCATCTGCTGGATAGCGGTGGAGTACTGGGAGAGCGGACGGGTGACGTCGATATGTACATGGAAGCGCTCCAGCAGCTCAGCAGAGCGCCTGTTGATTTCTTTCCAGTCGATCTGGCCGCGCTTCATGGGCTGACGGCCGATAAAGATATTCTCCGCGACGGAGAGGTTGTCACAGAGGTTGATTTCCTGGAACACGGTAGAGATGCCCAGGTCCATGGCGTTCTGCGGGTTGGTGGGGCGGATTTCCTTGCCCTCAAGTTCGATCTTGCCGGCGTCCATCTTGTTGACGCCGGTCAGGCACTTGATCAGCGTGGATTTACCCGCACCATTCTCGCCCAGCAGCGCATGAACTTCGCCGCGGCGGAGAGAAAAATCCACGCCGTCGAGCGCCTTGACGCCCGGGAACTGGATTTCAATACCCCGCATGGTGAGGATAACGTCTCGATCCAAAGTTCATCATCCCTTCGGTTAGAATGTATAGTTTCGCCAAATCAGCAGCCTGAAAAGGAGAGGGAGGCGCTGGTTATGAGGCGGCAGAGCAGAGGTTTGCTCTGCCTGCATAAAAAGAAAGAATAAGCGGATGGGAGACAAGCTCCCATCCGCTGAAGGGTTTAATTCATCAATCCGTCAACGGTCAACGGATTATGGGGTATCTTAGTACTTACGGTCAGCGATGACGTCAGCAGCCTTCACAGAGACCTTGCCCTCGGCGTACTCGATGCCGCCGTCGATGCAGAAGCAGCCCTCTTCCGGATGCAGCAGCTCGCGGGAGCCTTCCTCGCCAGCTTCCAGCTTCTTGATCAGCGCGGAAACAGCGTCGGCGTACAGCGGGTTGCACTCGATGGTGGCGTTCATTTCGCCCGCGACGATCGCGTCGAACGCGGCCTTAACGGAGTCGCAGCCAACGATGATGATGTCCTTGCCCGGAACCTTGCCGGCGGCCTTGATGGCGTCGATGGCGCCCAGGGCCATGTCGTCGTTCTCCGCGAGGAGGACGTCGATGTCTTCGTGAGCCTTCAGGAAGCTCTCCATGACGGCCTGGCCTTCAGCACGGGTGAAGTTGCCGGTCTGGGAAGCGATAACCTTGAAGTTCGGATGCTCGGCGAACACTTCGTTGATGCCGGCGGTACGGTCGGTCGCAGCAGCGGCGCCGGTGGTGCCTTCCAGGATCACGACGTTCACGTCTTCGGTGGTGTTGAAGTAGTTGACGGTCCAGCGGGCCATGCGGCGGCCTTCCTCAACGAAGTCGCCACCGAACGCGCCGGCGTACTCGATCTCGTCCATGCAGTCGGGCATACGGTCGACCAGGATCAGCGGGATCTC
>JAUMYC010000331.1:1577-2126 GCA_030528845.1 Eubacteriales bacterium | reverse complement strand
CGGCAGATCGTTTTCAATGAAGCTCTCGATGCCGGGGTTCTGCAGGCCCACGGCGTTGAGCATGCCGCTGGGCGTTTCCGCCAGACGCGCGGGCGGATTGCCCATGCGCCCGCCAAGGCAAAGTCCCTTGACGGAAATGCCGCCGAGCTGGCTGATGTCGTAGAGCTCGTCATACTCCCGGCCAAAGCCGAACGTGCCGCTGGCCGCGATGATCGGATTCTTGAGCTTGACGCCGCACAGATTCAAAGACAGATCAGCCACCAAAAGCCACCTCCTTGCCGTCAAACACCGGGCCGTCCTTGCATACGCGCTTATACGTCCAGCTGCCGTCGTCTGCGACGATCTTGACATTGCAGCCAAGGCATGCGCCGATGCCGCAGCCCATGCGCTCCTCCAAAGAGAGCTGGCAGGGGATGCCCTGTTCCATCGCGATCTGCTGCACGGCCCTGAGCATCGGCGTGGGGCCGCAGGCCATGATCAGGTCGGGGCGCTTTTCCTCAATGGCCGCAAGCAGCGGCTTGGTGACCAGCGCACGCTCGCCAATAGAGC
>JAUMYC010000331.1:0-1567 GCA_030528845.1 Eubacteriales bacterium | reverse complement strand
TTTTCACCAAGGCTGCCGTCGTCGCTGACGGCGGAAACCGCGCAGGGCGCCTGCGTCATGCCGTAGGCGTGATTGGCCGTGCGGAAGCCGAAGAACGCGCGGGAGGTTTCCGTGGCGAATGCGTCCATCGCCGAGCAGATGGGCGCCACGCCCACGCCGCCGCCGACAAAGTAGACGGTATCTGCGCCGTGGCTGTCAAAGCCCGTGCCCAGCGGGCCGAGGCACTTGACCGTGTCGCCTTCCTTGAGCGCGCAGATCATCTGCGTGCCCTTGCCCTTGGGCTGGATGGCCAGCGTCAGCGTGCCGGCCTGCGCGTCCATCGCCATCAGGCTGATGGGCCTGCGCAGCACGTGCGCATCGTCCGGCACGAGCATATGGATAAACTGGCCGGACTTCGCCTCCCTGGCGATCTCCGGCGCGCTGAGAATGATGCGGATCAGGCCCTCGGCGAGCACGCCGCAGGACAGAACCTTCGCGTTGATCTCTTGCATAGTTGCTCCTTGACCATCAGGGAGGAGCAGGGCCCCTCCCCTACAGGTTGCTGATTACTTGATTTCCTTGCCCATTTCCTTCAGGCACGCGCAAAGGTCCTCGCGCATGCGGATCGCCTCGTTGCGGGCGGCGACGTCAAAGGCCACGCCCTCCTGCTTCTTCCACGCGCAGAGGATGGAGCGGGACGCGTTGACGATCGCGCCGTTGCCGTTTTTGTCAAAGCAGCCGGCGATGTCCTTGCCGGTCGCGCCCTGCGCGCCGTAGCCCGGCACGAGGAAGAAGGTATGCGGCATGCGCGCGCGCAGGCTCGTTCCCTGCTGCGGATAGGTTGCGCCCACGACTGCGCCGACGGCGGAATAGCCGCTCTCTCCGCGCGTATCGACGCCCCACTCCTCCACCAGATCGGCCACGGCCTCGTAGAGCGTGCGGCCGTCCTCAAACTTCATATCCTGCAGCTGGCCGGAGGACGGGTTGCTCGTCTTCACCAGCGCGAACACGCCGGTGCCGTTCTGCGCGCAGGCGTCGGCGAACGGCTTGATGCCGTCCACGCCCAGATACGGGTTGATGGTCGCGATGTCGGAAGAGAACGCGGCCTCCTCGCCGTAGGGCATCGGCGTCTTGCCGACGTAGGCGTTGGCATAGCAGGCGGCCGTCGCGCCGATGTCGTTGCGCTTGACGTCGGCCATGACGATCATGCCCTTGCCTTTGGCGTAGGCCATCGTCTTTTCAAACGCGGCCATGCCCGCCGCGCCGTACATCTCGTAATACGCGACCTGCACCTTGACCGCCGGCACGATGTCGCAGAGCGCATCGACCAGGCGAACATTGTACTGGTAGACGGCCTCGGCGGCGTCCTCAAAGGAGTTGACGCCCTGCGGGAGCACTTCGTTTACAAAGCTCTCGGGCAGATACTCGATGCGGGTATCCAGACCCGCGACGGTCGGGTTCTTGAGCTCGCTGATGCGGGCGTACATCTTGTCCATGATATGCATAACGGGTTCCTCCTGTATGTTGGCCGTTGTTTGTTATGTAAATCTTTTCGCAAGGCTTCGGCCTCGGCTGCGGAGCAGCAAGA
>JAUMYC010000330.1 GCA_030528845.1 Eubacteriales bacterium | reverse complement strand
GCAGCAGACTGAAAATCTGCGTGTCGGTGGTTCGATTCCGCCCCAAGGCACCATGCCATGTTTTTCATCGGCATGCATGCGGTAGTAGCTCAGTTGGTAGAGCGCCACCTTGCCAAGGTGGAGGTCGCGAGTCCGAGTCTCGTCTACCGCTCCATTTTTATAAGGCGTCATCGCCAAGTGGTAAGGCAAAGGTCTGCAAAACCTTTATCACCAGTTCGAATCTGGTTGACGCCTCCAATCAAAACAACGCTTAACATGTTGAGCGTTGTTTTTTTGTGTTCCTCCCCTCCCCACTCCGGCCCGAATAAAAAAAGCGCGCGAATGCGGCACTCCGCCCGGCCTGCGGGATTGCTTTTTGCGCCCGTTCGGGGTACACTGTAGGCAAATACACAGCGGAGGGCAAACAATGAATATCGATCATATCATCGCTCGGATCTATGCAACGGTGAAGAATCACGAACTGCCGGAAAAGGGCGCCTACGCGCGCTGGCTGTGGCAAAACGAACAGGGCAACCGTAAACTGGGCAGCAACGAATACGGCTGCGCGGACGCAGCGAACATCCTGTACACGATCGGCGCATTCCCGAGGGAAAAGGAGCTGCGCGAGGCCTGCATCGAGCAGCTGCAGGCGTTTCAGGATCCGGAAACCGGCCTGTTTTTCGAGGGCACGCACCACACCATCCATTGCACGGCCCATTGCATCGGCGCGCTGGAGCTCTTTGACGCGGGCCCGCTGTATCCGCTCAAGGGGCTGGAGAAGCACGAGACCAAAGAGGGGCTGGAGGATCTGCTGGAAAACCTGCTCTGGGAAGAGAGCGCTTGGAACAACGCGCATCAGGGCGCGGGCATCTATGCCGCCTTTGCGCTGACCGGAAAGGCCGACCCGGATTGGCAGAACTGGTATTTCGGCTGGCTGGACGAAAATGCCGACCCGGACAACGGCATCAGCCGCCGCGGCGCCGTGCAGAGCGGCAAACTGCGCGCCGCGCACCACCTCTTCGGCTGGTTCCATTATATGTTCAACTACGCCTTTGCCCGCAGGCCGTTCCCCTGCGCGAGGGCGACGGTGGACAGCTGCCTCGACCTCTACGACAGGGATGACCTCGGCCCGAAGTTCACCCGGCAGATCAATTTCTGCGAGATCGACTGGGTCTACGCGCTCAACAGGGCCTCTATTCAGGAAAACTACCGCATCGACGAGGCGCGCGAGCGCATGTGGGACATGGCGCAGCGATACATCGCCTATCTTGAACAGGTGGACGTGGAAAAGGACGAGGGCTGGAACGATCTGCACGCGCTCTTCGGCGTGTGCTGCGCGCTGGCGGAGCTGCAGACGGCCTTGCCGGGCAAGATCGAAACCTCGTATCCGCTCAGGCTCGTGCTCGACCGCAGGCCGTTCATTTGAAAAATCAAAAAAGAAGCGGCGCTCTCCCCCGGGAGAGCGCCGCTTTCCGCACGACTTATTTTTTCTGAAAGCGCTGCGCCAGCTCTGCGACAAACGCCGAGCGCAAGATCGCGCGCTTGGTAAAATAATTCCAGACCATCACCAGCAGCGTGGCGAGCGCCTTGTTGAGCATGTACATGTTCACCGTGAACCCGAACAGCACCAACAGCACCGCCTCTTCGCCCAGCGCGAAGCGGAACAGCAGCATCAGCACTTCGTTGAGCGCGAGCCCGATCACGCTGGTGATCAGAAACCCGAGCCGGGTCGCATTGCCGGCCTCCTTCGTCCCCTCAAAGACCCACGCAACGCACAAAAGGTAATTCACGATCACCGAGCCCAAAAAGGCGATCGGCGTGGCCAGCAGCGTGTCCATGCGGAGCAGCTCCTTGAGCAGCACCAAAATCGCAAATTCCACCGCGAAGCACACCGCGCCCGTGATCAAAAACCGCACGATCTCCTTCAGCCTTGCCGACTGTCCCTCGCCGCTCATTTCGCCTCTCCTCCTTCGTATCGCCGCGACGGCTCTTCGCCCGCGGCCTTGTCTTTCAAGATAACACACGCTGTCGGCAAAATCAAGAAAAATTTCTCTTGCATTCTTCCGCGAAATGTGGTAATATATATGTACGGCGTTTCGTGCGCGGTAGTAGCTCAGTTGGTAGAGCGCCACCTTGCCAAGGTGGAGGTCGCGAGTC
>JAUMYC010000329.1 GCA_030528845.1 Eubacteriales bacterium | reverse complement strand
CCCGTCCATGTGATATTTGCCCTCCTCCGGGAAGAACTCGATCGTGCCCTCGAAGCCCACGCCCGTTTCTATGATGCGGCGCAGGGCGGCGAAATCCTCGGCGGGGGCGATGAGATTCGCCTCGCGGCCCAGCTTTGCGGGCGAATGGCAGTCGGAATTGGAGACGAGGGTGTATTTGTCCAGCGCGGAGACGCGCCAGTTCATCGGCGGGTCGGAGGAGAGGCCGGTCTCGAGCGCGTGGATGTGGCCGGAGAGGTCGCCGAAGCAATCCTCAAGGCGATCAAACCCGGAAAACGCGCCGAAGAGCGAGAAATGCGGCGTCCAGATGTGCGCGGGGATGCAGACGACGTCCGGGTCGGCCTCCAGCGCCAGCGAAAGCAGATCGTGCGCGGAGAGCCCGAGGATGGGCCGCCCGTCGGAGCGGATGTTGCCGATGCGCTCCAGAAGCGCGCTGAAGCGGTCGGCGGCATCCAGCGAGGAATGCAGAAAGACGACGTGTATTTTGCGCGTCCGCCCGTCCTGCTTGTAGATGCAGCTGATCTCGCTGCTGAGCACAAAGCGGGGCGGCGCAGTCTGCACGGCGTCGGGCAGGCGCAGCTCCGGCCGGAGGGAGTACAGCCCGCTGCCGTCCTCGCAGAGCATTTCGCGCAGCTCGGCGCGCCATGCGGGGTGGGTCGCGTCGCCCGTGCCGACGATGGCGATGCCCTTGCGCCGCGCCCAGAGGTCGAGATGCGGCGCGTCGCCCTCTTTGCTGGTGGCGCGGGAAAAGCGGGAGTGGATGTGCAGATCGGCAATGGGCATGGCGTTTCCCTCCGTTGCATGGTATAATTATGTTTAGGAATCCGCTGGGCGGATTCCGGGTCGAAAGCCCGCGGCAGCGAGGATTTCGACAAACATGGTATAATAGAGTTTAGGAATCCGCTGCGCGGGTTTCGACAAACATGATATATGCTGTTTCTATCATATCATTTTTGCGCGCGGAGGCCAATACGGAATACACGATCGGCAAAATCGACGACGGCGCGGGCAAAAGAAACGCAGCGTGATGGTCCTGACGCTGGGCGGTTGAACGCCCGCCTTGGAAGAAATCCTGCAAAAAAGAGGCGATTTGCCTTGACACATGCAGGGATTTGGCGTATTCTGAATCATGGTACAGATGCATGCCTATGCAGGCAGAAGATACGGAGGGGCTGAAAGTGGAACGGGTGAAAAGGCTGTTCACCGCGAAGAATCTGAAGAATTTCGGCATGATCAACGTCGGCACGCTGCTGGTCGCGCTGGGCGTATATTTTTTTCGTATTCCGAATAATTTCTCGACCGGCGGCGTAACGGGCATTTCGGTCATTCTGGCCAAGCTGATGCCGGGCGTGTCCACAGGCGCGTTTATTTCCATTTTGAACTACGCGCTGCTGGGGCTGGGCTTTTTGCTCATCAACGGCTCCTTCGGCGTGCGCACGGTCTATTCCACCACGCTCTTTTCGGGCATCATCATGCTCCTGGAGCATGTCGTTCCGATGGACGCGCCGATGACGAGCCAGCCCTTTCTGGAGCTGATCTTCTCCATTTTGCTGCCGGCGTTCGGCTCGGCCATCCTCTTTGATGCGGACGCTTCCACCGGCGGCACGGACATCCTCGCCATGATCCTGAAAAAGTACACGCACATGGAGGTCGGGCGCGGGCTGCTCTGCGCCGACGCGAGCATCGCCATCGCCTCGTGCGTCGTCTTCGGCATGGAAACGGGCCTCTATTCCGTGATGGGCCTGCTGCTCAAGTCCGTGCTGGTCGATTCGCTCATGGAGTCGTTCAACATCAACAAGTATTTCCATATCATCACGGACAAGCCGAACACCGTCTGCGATTACATCGTCAAGGAATTCAACCGCTCCGCGACGATCCTCAGGGGCGAGGGCTACTACACCCATTCGGAGAAGACCGTGCTGCTGGTGGTGCTCAACCGCCCGCAGGCCGCGAAGCTCAACCAGTTCCTGCGGCGCAATGTTCCGGGATCGTTCGTGGCGATCATGAACACCTCGAATATCATCGGCAAGGGCTTCCGCGACAGAGCCTGAGTTTTTTGTGAGAGAGTTTTTTGGGGGAGCCCTTTTCTTTAGGAAAAGAAAAGGGCTCCCCCAAACCCCCTC